>NZ_CAWNYS010000307.1:0-2024 GCF_963878295.1 Aeromonas sp. HMWF014
ATATGAAACAGGCACAACATACCTCATTCCTTCAAAATTCGAAAACTTAATAGTATCCCCTTGATTACCACCCAACCCTATTATAAACCCATTAGCACCATCACAATAATAAAAAGTCACATGTGATCGACTACATGCAACACAGCCATATATAGGTTCTTTTATCTCTACAAACCTCGAAGTATCTTCAAGAAAAGACTTAGCCCTCTGAGAATTTTTTGGTTTTGCATAGCCTGCTTCTTGTAGACAATAGCTAACAAAAGAAGCGCACCAAGCATTACTAGTACCAGACAAACTCTTAATCCACGCATTGCCAGTTAAAGCATGATAATTATCAGTTATGTTTTTTTCTTTGGTACCATGCCATTTTTTTGCCTCTCTAATAGCAATACCCATCCAAGGTACCTCTTCCTCACTCATTGGTATCGTAGCTAAGGGCTTGCCTTTACTATCCCTCGTAGTTTCAACAACCACAGTTGCTACCGCTTTGTTAGGCTTTTTCCCAGCGCCTGTACTTGTAGATACAGCCGGTTTAGATTGGATTTTTTTTGGCACTGTAGACTGAGCGCTAATTAGTTCAGTGCTATTATTAGCTTTTGGCAATATCCATATCTTGGTCCCTGGGTAGACTCTAGCAGGGTCCTTTATATTGTTGGCTTTCACTATAGCATCAACATTGGTTTTATATTTCTTGGCAAGATGCCATAGGGTATCCCCTGACTTTATTGTATACTGAAATTTTTTACGTTCAGGTAATGGCTGCCCTACTGGGGGATCTAAAGGCATAGTTTTTGTTTTTGCAACAATACCATCAAAAACAGCTAAAACATTTTTTGCCGGACCACTAGGCTCAATAATGGCAATTTCCTTCATGGAGCCATCAATAGGATTAGGAACACATACGTTTATTGTACATGTAAATACAATATGAGGTATAGGAGGTACCAAACCACGTTCATCTGTAATAAATTCTTTCTGAACATCACCACTTTTCAAAACTACAACTTGACCTGAAATAGGTCTGGAGCCATCACTTACAATTACATTGCTAAGCTTTGTTATTACCTCCTTACGATCATCTTTATTATTGTGGTATCCCTCAATAACCTCTATAGCATGGGCAACATCATCAAGCTCGGAAACACTTAATCTATTTATGATTTTTGAACGAGAAACACCTGATAGCTTTTCTAGATCAGATATATATTTCGATGTATTGTTCTCATGAGACGGAGCATACGCTCTGATTCCATTTTCTACGGTTTTATCACCATGCATACGAAGCAAATTTTTCTTTAACTCTGCAAATCCTACTTCATAACTAGGAAAGATAAGAAAAAAACCATTACTCTCTGTCTTTGCGAACCCGATATGACTCGTAACTTTCTTAGGTTGAGGTTTTCCATTAACCATTCTGGGCCTGAGATTGCCAGGATTATTAGTGCGCCAAGGCAAAGTCCCCCCCGTTCTTAACAGGCAGGCACCTTTGGCCCCCTCATATTGAGCTGTTTTTGTTTTTCCATCATACAGGCAAGCAATCCACTTAGTCATCGCTCAAACCTCTTTAAAAATTTCATCATGATCCCAAGCAGTCAGTAAACTACTACTATCGTCACCCAGCATTGCCAGATAATGTTCATCAAGTTCACTCCACTCATCATCATCTGGTTCATCCTCCTCGAGAACGTCCTCCCATGGCAACTCTTGGCTTGTCCATGTTAATGCACCAAGATAGAGAGTCATTTCTTGCGGGGAGCCATCATGTATATATGAGGGAAGTTTGCCATCCTCACTGATACGTCCAGATAAAACAGTATTTTCTTGGGCATCCTTAATGACATATTGTGCCCCCATAAACTGTTCACTCATAAAGAAATTCGCATGCTCTGCTGCAAAACGTAGGGCACTCTTTTGAAATTCAGTCGTTCGAAAGACTGATACCGACTGCAACATTTTAGGATCAATCGGTATTTTCCCCGCCCAGCCGGAGCCGGAGCCTGCGCCGCCGCCCGCATTGAGCTTGA
>NZ_CAWNYS010000308.1:0-414 GCF_963878295.1 Aeromonas sp. HMWF014
GTGTCGCCGAGTTTGTGCGCTGGTATCTGGCCTACCATAAGGTCGCCAATTGAACCCACCCAGGACCTGCCGGAGCGGGTCCTGACCTATCCATACACCATCACCAACATGGTCCCCCCCCCCAAGCACGTCCCATTAGGAGGGGAAGGTGTGAGCGGGCTGGCGGTTTACCGTCCCCCAGCTGGGGTAGACAGACCACTGCTGACAACAGAGCCATCCCCTGCTCTCGACCTGAGTGGTGAGTAAACTCAGTCTGATGTACCGCCAACTGCCGGGGAAGATGAGCAGATCTATCATCTCGACATCTCGCCGCAACGACACTGACAACCTATGCCACCCTGAACGTTACTCGGCCACTGCCGCCCGCAAGTGATAATGGCGGGGTCAATGGAGCCTATGGGGCTGCTGCTAACC
>NZ_CAWNYS010000308.1:424-5251 GCF_963878295.1 Aeromonas sp. HMWF014
GTGCCTGCATTTCACACAGGTTCCATACCGTTTTGATCTCTGGATGAGTGGATCCATAACAACAGGATCCACTGGATTAATGGCGGAGCGGACCATGTTCCCCTATATCTTCTGTACCCCAACAGGAGAGAATCCATGTCGAGCCTCAGCGAAAACAGGCTGTTTTTGCTGCTTTTTTTATCGCTGTTGCTGGCCGATACCGTGCAGGCAACGGCACAAAGCAGGGATTTCAGACAGGCGCCCAAGGCGCTCAGCGCACTGAAAAAAGGCCAGGTGGCACAGAGTCAGGGCAACCTGACCCAAGCCATCCACTTCTACTGCGCCGCCGCCACGACGGGTAACCCGGAAGGTTACTTCCGCATCGGTCGCCTGCTCGCCACAGGCCCGGGCTCGGTGCGCAACCCCAGGATGGCCAACGCCTACCTCGCCATGGCGATGCGCCTTGGCAACCAGCAGGCCACTCGCTACTACAACGCCCGTATTGGCAATGCCGTCATGGGGGATCATTGTGGCGCCGGGGTCGGCGGGGGCGGCGGCTACTTCGCCGAGATCCCCAATACCCCTTTCAACCTGGAGGCCTATCTGGCCCGCCAGTCCCCAGCCAAGCAGAAGCTGGTTATCATGCTGCGCAGCGCCGCCAAGCATCACCACATCGACGAGCGGCTGGTGCTGGCCATCGCCATCGCCGAATCCAATCTCGACAGCCGCGCCGTATCTCCCAAGAACGCCCAGGGACTGATGCAGCTCATACCTGAGACCCAGCAACGCTTCGGCGTTACCCGCCCCTTCGATCCCGAGCAGAACATCAAGGGTGGAGTGGCCTACCTCAAGTGGCTGCACACCCACTTTGACGGCAACTGGACCCTGATGTCGGCGGCCTACAACGCCGGCGAGAAATCGGTGGAACAATACGGGGGCATCCCCCCTTATCAGGAGACCCAGCAATATGTGCGGCGGGTCCTCTACTTTGCGGGCCACAAGCAACCCTGAGCGGGCAATCAGGGTATCGCCGACAGGAATGCGGCTACCTCACCTTGCAACGGTCAAGGAAATGGCGACCATGTCCAGCATTGTTCAAAGCCATAGTGGCGGTAGTAACCCACCAGATTGCTGACCAGCAACAGCGCCTCCATCAGCGCGGCGACCAGTGAGCCCAGCCGCAGCTTGTTGACCAGCCAGCAGATCCCGACCGCCGCTCAACGTCAGCCGTGGCAAGCACAGGCAAAGGGCTTCGCCCATCGCGGCAGCCAAGTCCATTGCGCAGAGAAAGGCAGCCAGTGGGGGTGCCTGAGGGGATGGGATCATGGCGGCTCCGGGACAAAACAGGCGCCCACATCATGGCAAGCTTGCACGGCTGATGCAGCAAGACGTGACCGCGGCGGCAAAGGGGAGTGCCAACCGGGCGCCGCCTTTGCCCACCCCTGTCCATTGGTTTACAATCGACGGGTTTTTTGGAACCGGGTTGACGGCGTGTCGACCAGGCCCCACCACGACATCAGTCTGTTAGTGCCAAGACATTAACCCGCTGAAAAGGAAGAGAATTAGCCAATGGCTCAATTTATTTACACCATGAACAGGGTCGGCAAGGTAGTGCCGCCCAAGCGTCATATCCTCAAGAACATCTCCTTGAGCTTCTTCCCGGGCGCCAAGATCGGCGTACTGGGTCTCAACGGTGCCGGTAAGTCCACCCTGCTGCGCATCATGGCGGGCATCGACACCGATATTGAAGGGGAAGCCCGTCCGCAACCCGGCATCAAGATTGGCTACCTGCCCCAGGAGCCGAAGCTGGATCCGGAGCAGACAGTGCGCGAAGCGGTCGAAGAGGCGATCGGCGAGGTGAAGCGCGCCATGGCCCGTCTCGACGAGGTCTATGCCGCTTACGCCGATCCGGATGCAGATTTTGACAAGCTGGCCCGCGAACAGGGCGAGCTGGAAGCCATCATCCAGGCCCAGGGTGGCCACAACATGGAAAACCAGCTGGAGCGCGCGGCCGATGCCCTGCGCCTGCCAGCCTGGGACGCCAAGATCCAGCACCTCTCCGGTGGTGAGCGCCGCCGTGTAGCGCTGTGCCGCCTGCTGCTGGAAAAGCCGGACATGCTGCTGCTGGACGAACCGACCAACCACCTGGATGCGGAATCCGTGGCCTGGCTGGAGCGCTTCCTGCACGACTACGAAGGCACAGTGGTGGCCATCACCCACGACCGTTACTTCCTCGACAACGTGGCAGGCTGGATCCTGGAGCTGGACCGCGGCGAAGGCATCCCGTGGGAAGGCAACTACTCCTCCTGGCTGGAGCAAAAGGACGCCCGTCTGGCGCAGGAAGCCAGCTCCGAAGCGGCTCGTCGCAAGTCCATCGAGAAAGAGCTGGAGTGGGTGCGTCAGAACCCGAAAGGCCGTCAGGCCAAGTCCAAGGCCCGTATGGCTCGCTTCGAAGAGCTCAACACCAACGACTACCAGAAGCGCAACGAGACCAACGAGCTGTTCATTCCGCCCGGACCGCGCCTCGGCGACAAGGTGCTGGAAGTGGCCAACCTGCGCAAATCCTACGGTGATCGGGTGCTGATCGACGATCTGTCGTTTGCCATTCCGAAGGGGGCCATCGTCGGCATCATAGGTCCGAACGGTGCCGGTAAATCGACCCTGTTCCGCATGATGTCAGGTCAGGAGCAGCCGGATTCTGGCACCATCACGCTGGGTGAAACTGTGGTGCTGGCCTCTGTCGATCAGTTCCGCGACAGCATGGACGACAAGAAGACGGTGTTCGAAGAGGTCGCCGACGGTCAGGATATCCTGCGCATCGGCAACTACGAGTTCCCGAGCCGCGCCTATATCGGCCGCTTCAACTTCAAGGGTTCCGACCAGCAGAAGCGGGTTGGCGAGCTCTCCGGTGGTGAGCGTGGTCGTCTGCATCTGGCCAAGCTGCTGCAGACCGGCGGCAACGTGCTGCTGCTGGATGAACCGACCAACGATCTGGACATCGAAACCCTGCGCGCCCTCGAGAACGCCCTGCTGGAGTTCCCGGGTTGTGCCATGGTCATCTCCCACGATCGCTGGTTCCTCGACCGTATTGCCACCCACATCCTGGATTATCAGGACGAGGGCAATATTGCGTTCTTCGAAGGTAACTTTACCGAATACGAAGAGTGGAAAAAGAAGACCTACGGCGCCGAGGCGATCCAGCCACACCGGGCCAAATACAAGCGCATCACCAAATAAGGGTGGCGGCGTCACAAGGGGAGCTCAGGCTCCCCTTTCGATTGCCTTTGACTTACAATCGAAGGCGTATGCCTTTGCATGGATGTAGCAAGATGACGACCCAGCCCCCCATAGAGAAGAAACTCACCATCCAGATCCGGGTCGAGCCCGGCTGCCTCGGGCCAGATGGCAAGGAACACATCGAGACCTTCTGTGTCGCCGCTGCCAAGATTTTCTCTGTCATCGATCCTGAACTGGTGAGCTGGGTGCTGATCCCGCGCTACGACAAGCAGTTGCCGGAACAGGAGTTCTTCATCGAGGGACGCAAGCTGACCGAGGAGCAGGCCAGCCTGTTTCTGCGCCGTCTCGGGCGAGAGCTCGGCGAGGTGCTGGACAGACTCGACTCGGTGCTGGCCCAGCTGGTGGAGCGTTACTTCAAGACCCTCTAAGCCGTATTCTCAATGGGTTCACCATAAAGGTTCTCTGGCGAGAACCTTTTTTATTGCGCAAATAGCAAACGTTTGAATTTTTGCGCTATTCATTGATCCGCTTCGCAGATCCGGGGTTTGTAAACGCCGCCGCCTGTGTGAAAATGTGCCCGCTGTCACGGTATCAGGACGAGTCTGGTCACTTAGTCACCAGAAAAATAGCCCCCTTGCCCACGCATGGATGGGGTGCCGACTCTCCTGCTGCTTATTTCACGTCACCTATTGGAATCCAACATGAACCAACAACACCAAGCTGCCAACCAGGCCGCCGGGCAAGGATTGCTTGAGCGCCTGTTTGCCCTGCAAGGCCATGGCACCAATGCCCGCACCGAAGTGATCGCCGGCATCACCACCTTTCTGACCATGGTCTATATCGTGTTCGTCAACCCGCAGATCCTCTCCGCTGCGGGCATGGACACCCAGGCCGTGTTCGTCACTACCTGCCTCATTGCCGGTATCGGCAGCATACTGATGGGCCTGTTGGCCAACCTGCCCATCGCCCTGGCCCCCGCCATGGGGCTGAATGCGTTCTTCGCCTTCGTGGTGGTGGCTGGCATGGGTTACTCCTGGCAAGTCGGCATGGGCACCATCTTCTGGGGCGCGCTGGGCCTGCTGATCCTGACCCTGCTGCGGGTGCGCTACTGGCTGATCGCCAATATCCCGCTCACCCTGCGGGTAGGCATCACCGCCGGTATCGGTCTGCTCATCGCCCTGCTCGGTCTGCACAACGCCGGGATCGTGGTGGCCAGCCCGGCCACCATGGTGACGGTGGGCAACCTCACCTCCCTGCCCTGCCTGCTGGGTCTGCTTGGCTTCTTTATCATCTGTATCTTCTCCGCCCGTGGCGTCCACTCCGCCGTCCTGATCGCCATCGTGGTCACCACGGGTCTGGGCTGGCTGTTTGGCGATGTCACCTTCAAGGGGTTCGTCTCCATGCCCCCCAGCATAGCGCCAGTGTTCGGCCAACTGGATCTGATGGGATCGCTCGACATCAGCCTGGCGGGGATCATCTTCTCCTTCATGCTGGTCAACCTGTTCGACTCTTCCGGCACCCTGATTGGCGTCACCAACCGCGCCAAGCTGGCGGACGACAAGGGCCACTTCCCGCGCATGAAGCAGGCACTGCTGGTCGATAGCGTGAGCT
>NZ_CAWNYS010000308.1:5278-11694 GCF_963878295.1 Aeromonas sp. HMWF014
CGTTCAGTTTCTCCATCACCGAGGGGATCGCCGTGGGCTTCATCTCCTACTGCGTGATGAAGGCAGGCACCGGCCGCTGGCGCGAAATCAACCCCTGCGTGCTGGTGGTGGCCCTGCTGTTCGTGCTCAAGTTCGTCTGGGTCGACAGCCACTAAGCCTGCCTATCGCACACAAAAATGCCCGTCATCGACGGGCATTTTTTATGGCAGGCAGAGGACGGCACTCAACGGATACCGCGAGCCTCGCGGATCCACTCCCAGGCCTGCTGTATCTCCTGGGTCTTCTCCTTCGCCATCTCCATCATCTCCGGTGGCAGCCCCTTGGCGGCCAGCTTGTCCGGGTGATGCTTGCTCATCTCCTTGCGGTAGGCGCGCTTGATGTCTTGATCGCTGTCGCTCTCGCTCACCCCGAGCAACTGGTAGGCATCCTTGAGGCGATCCGCTGACGGCGCTTCCTGCCGGTACTGCTGCCCGCCGTGCCCACCGTCCTGATAGTGCCCACCGTGCGCCCGGTTGAAGAAGTTCATCTGCGCCTCGGCCATGGCAAGGATACGGGCCAGCTCGATGCGGCTGAAACCCAGCTCATCGGCGATGGTGTGCAGAATAGCCCGCTCGTTGTCTTCGACCTTGCCATCGGCAAAGGCGGCCTGCAGTTGCACCTCCAGGAAGAAGCGCAGTATGTCGCGCTGCCCCAGACTGGCACGGCGGAATTCAGCCAGGGTTTCCCGCAGCGGGAACTCGGCCTCCTTGCCCAGCCGGAACGACTCCTGGGCGCGGGCCCGCTGATCCCCCACCAGCCGCATTCGATCCATCAGGTTGGAGGCAACCCGGATCTCCTGCTCCGTGACTTGACCGCTCGCCTTGGCGATATGGCCCATGACGGCGAAGGTGGCGTGAAAGAAGACCGCCTGCTGTTGCTGACTGGGGCCACGCTGGAACGCCCCCCGAATACCCATGCCCCGATCGAAACGGTGGCCGATCCAGAGGCCAAGCAGGGCACCAAAGATGTTGCCGAGCAGAAAACCGAAGAAGGCGCCAAGCACCTTACCCCAAATACGCATGGTTCAAGACCTCGTGATGTTAATGAGTGCGGGCCAGCAGCTGTTCGTCCAGCTCGCGCAGCCGCTCAACAGTGCCAATGTCGCGCCATTCGCCGGCCAGCATGGCACCGCCGACCCGACCTTGCGCCATCCAGTCGCGTAGCAGGGGGGCCAGCTTGCGCGCACCCGGCGGCAAATCGGCAAAGGCGGCGGGGTCATAGAGCCCGACACCGCTGAAAGTAAGGGCCGGCGCATCCTGTACCCGACCCGCGTGCAGAGAAAAATCCCCGACGGGATGCTGGGGTGGATTGGGCGCCAGCCATAGATGGGCCAGATCCTCCCCCAGTGGCTGGGTCACCAGAGAGCGATAGTCCAGACTGAGCCAGGTATCGCCGTTGATCACCAGAAAAGGCGCCGGGCCGAGCAGCGGCAGCGCCTGCACTATGCCACCGGCGGTTTCCAGCGCACTCTCCTCGGCCGACCAGTGGATACTCACCCCGAAAGCACTGCCGTCACCAAGCGCCTCGACCAGCTTGTGGCCGAGCCAGGCGTGGTTGATGACCAGCTCAGTCACACCGGCCGCCGCGAGTTTCTCGATATGGTGCACGATGAGCGGCTTGCCCCCCACCGCCAGCAGCGGCTTGGGCAGGCTGTCGGTGAGCGGGCGCATGCGCTCGCCACGGCCGGCGGCCAGGATCATCGCCTTCATGGTTTCATCCCCGCACGGGTTATCCCCGGCAGCACCACCTGCTCCAGCCACTGGCCAAAACGGGCCAACACGGGATACGTGGCGCCATGCTGGTGGCACACGTCCACCACATAGCCCAGGGTGCGGGGAATGTCCTTGAGGTAGCCGGATTTGCCATCGCGATGGTAGAGACGGGTGAAGATGCCCGCCGCCTTCAGGTGGCGCTGCATGCCGGTCAGATCAACATGACGACGGAAACTGGCATAGTCGAGCCCGCCAAGCAGCCCTGCCTGCTGCAGGGTATCGAAGCCCTGTCGCATGCCCTGCTCGATCACCGCATCAGGCCAGCGCACGTAACAATCTTTCAGCAGCGAGACCAGGTCATAACTCAGGGGGCCGATGACCATGTCCTGAAAGTCGATGATGGCCAGCTGGCTGCCATCTGGCGTGTCACCCCCACACACCATCAGGTTGCGGCTGTGAAAATCACGGTGCATCACCCCCTGCGGCTGGGCCAGGTTGTTGGCGGTGAGGCAGGCAAAGGTGTCATCCAGTAGCCGTTGCTCGGCTTCGCTGAGCTGAAATTGCAGGTGATGGCCCAGCAACCACTCGGGGAATATGCTGTTTTCACGGGCCATGAAGGCGGCGTCGAAGGGCTCCAGTACCAGATCCACTGACCCCAGCCGGGGCAGCAGCGCTATGGCCTTGTCATACCAGGCCAACACATTGTGCGCATCCAGACAGCCGATAAGCTGGGTATCCCCCAGATCTGTCACAGCCAGCAGGCCCTGCTCATAATCCACAGCCCTGACCTCGGGCGCCAGCAACCCCATTGCCTGCAGGGCGGCTGCATTACGGACAAACTCATGATTTTTTTCAGTTTTTGGATTGGCATCCACCCACACCAGGCCAGCGCCACGGTGGTAACGGCGAAAACTGGCGTCACCGGAAATCAGGGTCAACTGAAGGTGGGCATCACCGGAGATCCGGCGCGCCCATTGCAATAGCAGGGAATCGCGATCGTACATAAGTCGGGGACCAAATTGGAAAGCAGCACTTGGCTGTTAGCCCTGGCCGCAATAATGCTTTATCATTGCCGGCTAACATAAAGCAATGACATGCAATGTCAACTCGATGAATCCTGTCGTAAAATGCATGTCTTGAATCAGCCGTAGCTACCACGGATTGCGCGAGTCTTTCACATGACAAAATGGACACTGGGGTACTCATTTCACATCGCCCTGACCATCAGCCTTGTTCCAGCCCTGACCCCGGCCAGAGTGCAGGCAGCACCGATGACGCCGCCTCCCGCCACCGGGATCCTGGACGGGCTCTGCTATGACTATGTACCCAAGGTAGAAAAACTGGCCCCCGGGCAGGATGCCAACGCCCAACTGGTCGAAGTGGATGCCAATCGGCTCGAGGCTAAACAGGGCGGCACCGCCATCTATCAGGGGGATGTCAAGCTCCGCCAGGGTGTGCGCAAATTTGACTCGGATTATGCCGAGCTCGATCAGAAGAGCCGGGATGTCATCGCCATCGGCAACATCTATTACAACGATGGCCAGATCACAGTCACCAGTGACAAGACCCTGAAATCCAACCTGGATACCAAGAATTCCGAGCTGGAAGAGGGCAAGTATCAGGTCCATGGCTCACCGGTACGCGGCTCCGCCGAGCGGGTCACCATGACCAACAACAACCAGAACATCACTCTGGAAGGTGCCCAGTACACCACCTGCCCACCGGGCCAGGAAGTATGGACCCTGAAAGCGGGCAGCATCGACATAGACCAGACAGAGGTGTTCGGGGAAGCCTGGAACGCCAGCCTCTGGCTCTATGACTATCCGGTTTTCTACTTCCCGTATATCAACTTCCCCATCAAGGATGAGCGTAAAACCGGTCTGCTCTACCCGGGTTTTACCCAAAGCTCCAAGAACGGCATGGACATCACCCAACCGTTTTACTGGAACATAGCGCCCAATTACGATGCCACCATCACATCCCGTTTCATGGACAGACGGGGCCTGATGGCGCAGGTCGAGTTCCGCTACATGCCGGATCCGGCCCATGTGGGCAGCCTCTATTTCGAGAATCTGGCAGACGACAAACAATATGATGAAACACCCAGCCTGAATCAAAAGCTGTCTGACGGGCATCGCTATCTGCTCAATGCGCGTCACACCTCTATGTTTGCCGATAATGCCATGCGAGCAACGCTCGACTACACCAAGGTCCGGGATCGGGATTACAACTACTTCAACGACTTCTCCCCCAAGGTGGGTACCTGGGTCGAGAACCAGTTGCAGCAATCCCTGATGGCTGGCTACTTCCAGCCCAGCTGGAACATCAACACCGAGGTGCGGACCTACCAGATCCTGCTGGCCAGTGCCCAGCAGCCCCACGAGCTGATGCCACGTATCGATCACAACTACTACCATCAGGGCAGCTGGTATGATCTGGCCTGGAATAACGAAGTGACCCGGTTTGGTTACAACAACACCCAGTCCTCCGCGCAAAACCTGGGGGAGGCCTATACCGGCACCCGGGTCTACACGGCCCCGACTCTGACCATACCGCTGATCAACGAGGCGGGCTACTACCTCGACAGCCAGTACAGGTTGATGTACACCCGTTACGATCAGGAAGTGCCGGACAACATGAGCCAGGCCTTCCGTGACAGATTTGATCCCAGTTCCAAAGGCGCTAACACAGGAACAGGCAGACAAGAAAACGTCACGCTGGACGAAGGCATCATCAGCCGGACCCTGCCCTCCTTCCGCCTCAAGGGCGGCATGACCTTCGAGCGCAACCAGAGCTGGTTTGGCGGCGATGCCAACCAGACCCTGGAGCCTGAGTTCCAGTACCTCTATGTGCCCTACAAAAATCAGGACAACATAGGTGTCTACGACTCCACCACCATGCGTCAGGACTACTACAGCCTGTTCAGCGACCGCCGCTACGCCGGTCTGGATCGCATCAGCGACTCAAATCGCGTGTCGGTCGGTGTCACCAACCGGATATACGATGATGCGGGCGATGAACGAATTCGGCTGGCCGTTGCCCAAGCTTTCGATTTTGTTGCGCCCAGGGTCAAGCTCTACTCCAGCGAATCCCTGACCACCAATACCCGCTCCCCGCTCTCGCTCGAGGGGGATGCCAAGATCAACGAACAGTGGTTTGCCCATGCCGGTGCGCAATATGATATGGACCAGAGCCAGATCAGCTCCGCCAACAGCGCCATCGAGTATCGCCATGAGAAGCTGATCAGCCAGCTGAACCATCGCTTTGTGCGCGATGCCAACATTGTCCCAAACACGAATAATGAGATCACCGACCTCAACCAGGTCGGCTTGTTGTTGACCACTCCGCTCAATGAGCAGTGGCGCCTTTACGGTGGCTACTACAAAGAGCTCAATCAGAACGTGAAATCTGATCGCAAGGTGGGTCTGAAATATGACTCCTGCTGCTGGAGCATCAACTTCAATCTGGAGTGGGTCAATACGCCAGATAACGTGAGCAATACTTCGACAGCCGAACGCAGCTTCGGCATTCAGTTTGAAATGAAAGGATTGGGTAGCGTGGGTACCGGTAGCAAGGGCACCTCCCTGGACACCGAAGCACTGCCTTACATTCGTCCGTTTAACCTGCGAGACCAGTAACGGTCTGGCAAACGCCTTGAGAGATGGATATGAAGAAGACGTTGATTTCCCTGCTGACTGCAGGCCTGTTCGGAGCCATGAGCCAGGGTGCCTTCGCCGCCCCCGAGCTGCTGGACAAGGTGCTTGCCGTAGTCAACAAGGACGTGGTTCTGGCCAGCCAGCAGGAAGCCCTGGTACAGAAAGTGAAGAGCTCGGCCCAGGAGAGCGGTCAATCCCTGCCTGACGATGCCACCCTGCGCAAGCAGGCACTGGATCGCCTGATCCAGGAGAGCCTGCAGCTGCAACTGGCGGATCGTCAGGGCCTCAAGATCAGCGACACCCAGCTGGAACAAGCCATCCAGAGCATAGCCGCCGACAACCAGATGACGGTGGAGCAGCTGCGTGCCCAGCTGGCCCGCGAAGGGCTGACCTATGCCCAGTACCGGGAAGAGGTGCGCCGCGAGATACTGATGAACGAGGTGCGCCGCAACCAGGTGCGCCGCCGCATCAATATCTCGGAGCAGGAGGTCAAGCAGGTAGTGGACATCCTCGCCAAGCAGGGCCAGCAGCAACAGCAGTACCATGTCGGCCATATCCAGATTGCCCTGCCGGACAACCCGAGCGCCGAGCAGCTCAACGCCGCCAAGAGCAAGATTGAACGCATCCTGGCCGCCCTCAAGCAGGGGGCTGACTTCCGCAAGCTGGCCATTGCCGAGAGCAATGGTCCCAAGGCGCTGGAAGGGGGTGACTGGGGCTGGATGAGCCCGCAAGAGATGCCGACCCTGATGGCCGAAGCGGTACAGGGTGCCAAGAAGGATGACATAGTAGGTCCGCTGCGCTCAGGCGCCGGTCTGCACATCATCAAGGTATTCGATACCAAGGGTCAGCAGCAGGTCTTACAGACCGAAGTGCGTGCCCGCCACATCCTGATCAAGCCCTCCATCATCTTGAGCGAAGAGAAGGCCAAGGGCATGCTGGACGGCATACTGCACGACATCAAGAGCGGCAAGGCCAGCTTCGCCAGTCTGGCGGAGAAGCACTCCGAAGA
>NZ_CAWNYS010000309.1:0-2484 GCF_963878295.1 Aeromonas sp. HMWF014
GTAAAATGGTCGCCATCACGCCGCCCCTTGCGGCACCAGCGCCGGGTTGAGGCAGCGCGGGCTGACCTGGATATGGACCCGCTGGATGTGGCGGGCCGAGCGAGCGGTGAAACCTTCCCGCCCATGCAGCAGGCCAAAGTTGTCAGCGATCACCACGTCCCCCGGCTGCCACTGGTGGGCATAGAAGTAGCGGGGATCGTAGAGCCGTTCATGCAAATCCTGCAGGAAGGCGGCTTGCTCCTCGGGCGGGATCCCCTCGATCTGCAGTGCATGCGGGTTGAGGAAGCGAACCCCCTCTCGCGGCGGCTCGTTGTAGCGCATGACGGTTTCACCGCTCACCGGATGAGGCACCAGCAGGGGGGAGCTCACCTCGCCACCGTAGTGCACCACTTGCTTGATGCGATAGGTGATCCGCACCCGCTCCCAGCGGGCCAGCCGCTCGCCATCGAGATCCACCAGCAGCTGGCGGGTATTGATGAAGGTGGTGCGCCCCCCCTCGTCAGCAGCCGGAGCATGCACGCAGTGAAACAGCTGGAACTCGGGCACGGTCGGCTTGTACATGCCATCCCAGTGCAGCGGCACATAGCTGGAATCGAAGATATGGTCGGTGGCATTCTGGTCCGCTTTCACATCCAGCACGGCGCCAAAGGACCACATCATGATCTCGCCCCAGCGCTCGGCATAGCGGGTCAGCCGCTCGGGATTGGTGAAGCCAGACACAAACCCGCGCAGGATCAACACGCCGTGGCGACGGGCCCGTTCACGCAGCGACTCGACCGGCAAGTCCTGCACCGCTTGCCCCTCCCGGGCCGGTTCGATCAGCAGGCCAAAGGGGGTATGGGGGTGAATGCGGCAGGGCTCGCCGCCGAGGGGAATAAGGGATGCTGTCATCGTGAACTCCTCAGGCGGCGGCCTGCTTACTGTGGATCAGGTAGTGACTGGGACGGCCATGGATATGGACCAGTTCGTGCTCCAGAGCCAGTACATCGCGCCGCTTCATCAGCACGAACTGGCCATCCAGATTGGCCGCCACCCCGTGCCAGGGGGTGAGCCAGTCATCCCGGGTCGGCAACATGTGAATGCCCATCTTAAGGCTGTGGCTGGCCTGGGGATGGATGGAGAGACGGATGGCCTCGGGGAAGCGCTCCGCCAGCAGGTTGCCCCAGGCGCGACTGCGCTGGATCACGGCATGGGTGCGCGACTTGGCATCCCGCTGCAGCGCCGTGTTGGAGAGTGGCGTGTCCGGCAGCTGGCTGTCTTCATAGAGGAAACGGGTCATGGCACGATAGAGACGAACCCCCTCCTCGGTGGTTTTCACCTCTTCACTGATCTGCGCCAACGGCTCGGCATAGCGGGCTACCAGCTGTTCACGCAGGGTATCGAAGTCGCGGCTGGCGCAAAATTCGGCCATGCCCGCCACCATCCCCAAGTGGAAGACCCCGAGGTGGGTCGCCCCCAGCTCCAGGATCAGCTGCTCTATGTGGGCCTGATAGGCATCGATGGCCGGATCCGGCACCCGGATCAGATCGCCGAACACGTGGCCATCCGAGCAGATCAGGATCCGCATGCCGGGCCGGTAGTGCAGCTGGATGCGCTGGCAGAGGTGATTGAGAAAACTGAGGGAGAGGCGCTCCGCCATGTCCGGCAGGGTGCCCAGCACCTTGTTCGGGTTGGGTGACTTGGTGGGAAAGGCGGGCAAGACGCAGGTGATGGTCTCACCCCGCTCGATGAACGCTTGCAGGCGGGGGATCTGGATGGCCGCCACCTCCTGCTCTTCACTGTGCCGCTCCAGGATGGGATCGGGAAAGCGGCGACGATAAGGCAACAACTCGGCAAATATCTCATGGGCAATTTGATGGGAAGATAAACCACTCATTATTCCGGCTCCTTTAGGCAAGATAAGATCAATAAAGATGACTCTTTATCAATACGTCCAATCTCTGTTGTTATTATTGGCATATCCGTTTGCTACCCAAACGAATCGAGAGGGGACAATAGCCGAGATGAAGTCAGGCTATCAATTCGCCATTAATGTAAAGTGATTCAACCAAGCGCTAACAATCTATTCAACATAAGATAATCAACCTTACACATATGAATAAAAAGAGATTTAATGAATATTAAAGCGTGTTTAAAAACACCGAAAAGGAAAGTTCCCCACCGAATTAATTATTCAGTCAAAATTTGACTCGAGGATTATTTAGCTCAACGTAACAATGATGTGTTTCATGCCAGAAATACTGACCATCTCGCTTTAAATATTGCAAAAAATTATCCCGCCCCATATTACGAAAACGAGCAGGATGCTGGCTCTGACCATCAATATGGGGAGTGGCGGGCGAGATAATTCGTCGTTGATCCGCAGCGGTATCGCGATGATTTTTCATAGTGGCGGCCCCGGGCGGCGCCGCCAAGAGGGCTCAAGGCTGGGCCGAGCCAGCCGCCAGATAATCCAGAGCCGCTTGCCAGCCCATACGGTAACCC
>NZ_CAWNYS010000310.1:0-3404 GCF_963878295.1 Aeromonas sp. HMWF014
CCTGGGGCTGGGGAAGTCATGACTTGCTGGCTGATTTGGGCAACAACGCCGCGTTTGGTCAAACAAATTAGCCTCGCCTTGGTTTGCAAAGGTACATACTGCGTTCAAATTCGCGGATCCGCATTGGGCTCCGGCTATTCTTCTTCTTTTCTGCGTTATTTTTCTATCGCCATTTTTGCAAAAAAGATCGCGTTATAAAAAACAGACTTCCCAGCTCTATTTTATTGCAGATGAGAAAATTGATGATAGAAAAGACGATCTACTGACAAATGAAGTTCAGGCTAAGTCGTTTGCAGAGACTGTTCTTGCAAGTGGCTCCCATCCGGGGCTAGTCTTTGGTGTTGATGGTCCGTGGGGTGTAGGTAAAACGAGTTTTATTAATCTGGTTGAGCGTTATTGGGAAGATGCTGCTGACAAGGTTCTTGTTTGTCGATTCGAGCCGCTACGTTATGCCTCTGAACCTGATCTTGCTGACCGCCTAATTCGCGATCTATCTGCTGTGATTCAAGACAAGGTATTTGCACCAGAATTTAGGCCGGCAGCTTCGCGATATTCACGCCTCATTAAGGGAAAAGCCGATATTTCATTTTTAGGGTTCAAAATTTCGCTAGAGCCTTCGCATGAAACGATTGATGAACTTCTCGATGATATTGACGAGGTCCTGCGCCGTATCGAGCGGCGCGTAATTATCGTAATTGATGATCTAGACCGTCTGGACGCGAAAACGATAAACAATGTTCTATTCGCAACGAGGAGGACGTTCAAGCTGTCTCAGGCAACATATGTTCTTTGCTATGACACGGAAGTACTTACTGGAAACAATGAAGAAGGGGAAAGAGCACGCGAGTTTTTGGAAAAATTTGTAACAGTCAAGCTAAGCCTGTTCGTGGACAGCTCCAGTCTTTGTGACTTTTTGCGGCGTGATTGGGCGCGCGATGAGAATCAGCTTGGTTCGGTGCCCTCTGACACTATGATAAAACTCGGTGTCGTACTCAACGAACTGGCGGATATTTTAGGGAGTAGCTTGGCGGCTAATTATCAACCGTTTGTTGGGAATTTACGCAAACTAAAACGATTCGTCAATGCGATGCTCTTGATGCAGATAGAGAAAACTGACTTGGGTAGAACAGACTTTCACAAGCGGGATCTTATCAACCTGATGCTATTGCATTTGAATTACCCCGGGCTGTTTCGACGTATCTATGCAGAAGAAACAGAAGGGCGAAGTGGTTCCTTTTCACTGCGGCGAGAATACGGAGATAAAGGGTTCAAAAATGCCGAGACGTTTGCTGCATTGAAGGATGAAGTACCGGACCCTGCCTGGTTCTTGTTGTCTCAGTTATTTGAAAAAAGCATTCTTGATAATGGCTACAGTAGTAATGTCGATGAGGCGGAACGTCGATCTAGAGCGTGCTTTAATAGCGGTGGCTTTAGGAATTTAGAGGCATACCTCAAGCTCATTGTTCGGTTTTCAACGCCAGAGCCACAACAAACATTTATCCTATACCAAAATGCAGTAGCTCAGGCTAGAAGGGGGGAACCGATCGCTTCAATACTCATGCAGCCAGATTTTGATTTGGCGCGTGGAGAATATTCTCATGATCAATTTTGGCGTGTTTTGGTCAACCAATCTCATGAGCTCACAAATACGCAGGCAGAAGACGCTATAGATAGGCTTATTGAATATATACCATATTATTCATCATTCGATAATAATGATCAAGGGTTACGTCAGCGAGCCATTTACTCTTTATTACGGCTGTTGGATAATGTTGGGTGGGGGCGAGGGTCTGGACGGCGACTATCCAATGGTGATGAAAATACTATAGAAATAGCATGGCGGTTATTTGGAGAAAATAGCTATCAAGGTAATAGTATACTGGAGAAACTTATAAGTCCTGAACGTGGTGCTCTTGGTTGGTATGATCTCATGATATTCAGACTAGAGTGCTCTGCTGATCGTCGTGGACAACTGTACAATTTGAGGAGAGCACTTATTGTGCATCAAGATAAGAATGCTCCCACTTCAGGATTAGTCAGAGACCTTGCTCTGATAGAAATGAGGAAACTATCACAGGAGATATTTTCTATCTTCAAACGAACTTATATCGACTCACAACGTAACTTTTTTGCGGAGGTCAATGATGTGACTGTAGATGTATTTCTTGGTGCTGCGTTCATGAAGTGTATCGGAGATGCATCACAAGATCCTATCGTAGCAGAAGAGAGCTCACTAGCTCGAAGAATTGCTAGTGCACGTAATATAGTCAATATATTCGTTATATATCAACTTAGTAACACAACCCCCCTAATGGCTCAGGTGTAGGTTGTGGGTATTATGATGAGAGTGGGAGTGGGGATTGTAGTGGAATCGCCCAGTTGATGAACTACTACGTATTTAATATCTGCTTCAATCCAGAGATCGATGAGAGCAATATATTTTTCTTCCTTGATCACTGTTTGTCAAATCTAAGCAGTTCATTCTTTTCTGGCCGGAATGAAGATGGCTACATTGCAACCAGAGAAACACTTTCAGGTGGTTTGGATCCGATAGCGATGGGGAATTATTGGACTAAATATCGCGAGCTGATCCGAGGACTTAAGCTAAATACTAGCGAACGATGTGTTTTCACATCAAATTACACAGCCTTCTATCGTGATGACCTTGATGGAGTATTCGCAGTGCTCGATGAACTGGCTGTTGAATGTTCTGTGTCATGATTGATTATTCGTTACAGTGCCGTAGGGTGCAATTTAATTGCACCGCTAATCTTGATCCTTATAGCTTGCACAACAGCCCCGCTGCAAACGGTGCAATACGCTGCGCTTATTGCACCCTACGTGTCTTCGTCAATTCGATGGGGCGGTGTTGCTGAGCGCCATACCCGTCACCAAGGCAACAAAAGGGGCGATCTGCGCCCCGAATTCTCTATAATGCCCCCCTTTAAAATCGCCGGACGCAGGTCCGGCGCGCGTTGATGGCCGTGTTGCGCCGTCAGGGCGGTCATCAGGATTGAGAATCGGTTATGCATACTCTGGAACAGCTGCGCGCGGGCGAACTCTGCGGTGCCCGCCATCTGAAGCTCTCTGAAAACCTGACGGTTTTCCCCCCCGAGATCTTGAGCCTCAAAGAGACGCTGGAGGTGCTGGATCTCACCGGCAACCAGCTAAGCACGCTTCCTGACGAGCTGGCCGGGTTCACCAAACTGCGCATCCTCTTTTGCTCCGATAACTGCTTTACAGCGTTGCCCGAGGTGCTGGGGCGCTGCCGGTTGCTGACCATGGTGGGTTTTAAGGCCAACCGGATTGCCAGCGTGTCGGCCAAAGCGCTGCCTGCGGGGCTGCGCTGGCTGATCCTGACCGACAACGTCATTGAACGGCTGCCCGATGAGTTGGGTCAGTGC
>NZ_CAWNYS010000311.1:0-18688 GCF_963878295.1 Aeromonas sp. HMWF014
CAATGTATACAGCAGACGGGGATAGTGGGGGCGGGTTGGCTGGGGCTGCCGTTGGCTAGGGCGCTGCAGGCGCAAGGCAAGGCCGTGGTGGTGACGGTCAGCTCGGCCGAGAAGGCCGCCCGTCTGACGGCCGAAGGGGTAACTGCCTGGCCGCTGCAACTGTCGGTCCAGCTGGAGGCCCTGCCGTTTCAGTGTCGCGAGCTGGTGATCTGCGTGCCGCCGAGCAAGACAGAGGATTACCCTGAGGCCATCGCCTGCCTGTGCCAGCTGGCAAAAGCTACGGGAGTGCAGCGGGTACTGTTCGTGAGCGCCACCTCGGTATGGGCGCCGGGGCAAGGGGAGGATGAACCGCCTGCCCCTGCCCACGCTCGTGGTATGCGGATGCTGGCCGCCGAGCAGGCGGTACTGGACGCAGGTGTGGAGTGTGCCATGGTACTGCGCCCGGCCGGCCTATATGGTCCGGAGCGCCATCCCGGGCGTTTCCTGGCGGGCAAGACCCTGGAAGGGGGTGGGCAGGCGGTGAACCTGGTGCATCTGGATGATGTGGTGGCCGCTTGCCAGCTGATGCTGGCGCAAGGCGAAAACCGGGATGCCTACAACCTGAGCGCCCCCGTTCATCCGCGCCGCGAGCAATTTTATCCCTTTGCGGCCCGCCAGCTCGGCTTGCCGGCCCCCGTCTTCATCGAGCCTGCAGGGATCTTTGCCCCGGTCGAGGGCAGCCTCATCTGTCAGCGCCTCGGTTTTGCCTATCGCTGGCCCGATCCGGCCCACTGGTTTGCCGAGCTGGCCGCACGGGGCAACTGAGGTACGTCTGGCCTGCTCACGGATCGTCTCCCGCGCGGTGGTATGCAGCGCCAGGGCTGGGTCCGTGGGGTAATTGAGGTTTGCCAAGGCGGGGCTCGCCCCCTATCATGCCGCCATCCATGATAGAGAGAGCGGTAATGATGGTAGATACAAAACGTCACCCTGACGGGGAGCTGTTGCTGAGAACCCTGGCGATGCCAGCCGATACCAACCCCAACGGCGATATTTTCGGGGGCTGGATCATGTCCCAGATGGATATAGGTGGGGGCATCATGGCCAAGGAGCTGGCAAAAGGACGTATTTGTACCGTTTCTGTCGAGGGCATGACCTTTCACAGCCCGGTGAAAGTCGGTGATGTGGTTTGTTGTTATGGGCGTTGTCTGAAGATTGGCCGCAGCTCCATGCGTCTTAAACTGGAGGTCTGGGTCAAGCCGGTGCTTCGTGCAAACGAAGCCCAGCGTTACTGTGTGACCGAGGGGATTTTCACCTACGTTGCCATCGACGATCAGGGCAAATCCCGCCCGGTTCCAGTCTGATCCGGCTCAGATAAGCCGGGCGTTGATGATGGATAATTCCTGCTCAAAGCCGGTTTTTTGCCGTATCATGCGTTCCAGCATCTCTTCCGAACCGACACAATGCTCACTGTCGAACAGGCAGAGATCGCATTGGGGATCCCGTCTGATCTGGTAGACGGTGGAAAGATCCACTTGATGACAATTTCCTTGTTGATCATAAAATGTCACGCGGTACTGGTACTGTCTCGCCATCGTTGAATTCCTTCTGGATGCGCCGGCCGGACACGATTCATGAGCCTAGTCGGTTGCGATGACATTTGTGATGGTCATGACACAATGCAGAGGCAGGTGGTTGTTAGCCAATGAAAAATAGTTATCGCATTCTGGGAACGTCGTTGCTGACGTTGGGGTTGGTCGGTTGTTTCGAGGTGCCGGATCAGGATCATATGGTGACGGCACAGGGCATCATTCCCGGCGTCAATTGCCAGCAGCCGCCACTGGTGGCGCTGGCTTCCACCGCCTTGCCCCGCGAGTTTGGCGTCACTGTCTGGAACCTCTACAAGGGTCAACGTAAAAACTGGCGCGAGGGGTTGGATGAGTATGCTAAATCCCAGGATCTGGTGCTGCTGCAGGAGTCGGCGACCCACCCGGACATGCTGGAGTGGCTCAAGGCTGGTGAGTTCCAGTGGCAACAGTTGCAGGCATTCACCCAGGGTGGCGTCTCGTTTGGCGTCATGACGGTCGCCAAAACGCCACAGGCCTTCGTCTGTGGCGTTCGTTCGCCAGAGCCGCTGCTACGCATTCCAAAGTCCGGTCTGGTCAGCCTGTACCCCTTGCAGGGCGATCCTGACGGTGTGCTGGTGGTGAACTTGCATGCGGTCAACTTCGAACTGGGCATGGCCACCTTTCGCGAGCAGCTCAATGATCTGACCGCCCTCATCCATCGCCATCAGGGACCTGTCATTCTGGCGGGGGATTTCAACACCTGGAGCGACAAGCGCGAATTCTGGCTGAACAAGCTGGTGGGCGAGCTGGGACTGCAGGAGGCCATCCCGGTGCCCGATCTGCGCCGTACCGCGTTCGGCCGTCCGCTGGATCACCTCTACTACCGCAATCTGGACCTGGTGGAAGTGAGCAGTCCGGCGACCGACGCCTCGGATCACAATCCCATCATTGCACGCTTCGCGGCCCAGGCCATTACTCCCTGATGGCCCTCGGCGCCGATAAAAAAAACACCCCGCACTTGGCGGGGTGTTTTTTTATAAAGTGACGGTCACTCAGCTGTTGTTCTTCACGAACAGGGTCAGCTCCTGAGCCGGCTTGAGGTCATCGCTCTTGCCGGGCTGATTCCAGCGCATCACATCCATCGCAGCGACCTGAAAGCGGGCGGCGATGGAGGGGAGTGAGCCACCCCGACCAACCTGATAACCCATGGACTTGTTGCTGCTCTTGTCCTACTTGGTCCAGACCACCAGCTTCATGCCGGGTTTCAGGGCCGACTTGGTATCAAGACCATTCCACTTGGCCAGTTGATCATGAGTCACCCCGTGCGCCTGGCTGATGCTCCAGAGGTTGTCACCGGAACGTACCTTGTACTGGATCTTGCTGCCGCTGTGACTGGCAACCTGCTGCGACTTGCTCTGGGCTGCCTGGCGGGTGACCTGTTTGCTGCCACCGGTCGGAATCATCAGGGTTTGGCCACGGCGCAGGTTGTCGCCACGCAGGTTGTTGGCCAGTTTGAGCTGCTGCACGCTCACCCCGTTGTTCTGGGCGATGCGGGAGAGGGTATCGCCACTGGCTACCTGGTAGGAGCGGGTGCGGATACGCTCGCTCTGGGGCAGATCGGCCAGGGCCAGCTCCAGGGTGTCGGCATATTCGACCGGCACCAACAGGCGATAAGGGCCCTGGGGAGAGGTCGACCAGCGGCTCAGGGCCGGATTGACCTCTTTCAACTGGGCCGGGCGCAGACCCGCCAGCTGGGCGGCCACGTTCAAATCGATCTGCCCCCCGGTGTTAACCACCCGCAGTTGAGGTTTGTTGGCCAGTACCGGCAGGGAGACATTGTATTTGTCCGCGTTGCGGATCATGTCCGCCATGGCCAGGATTTTGGGCACATACATGCGCGTTTCACGCGGCAGATCGAGGGACCAGTAGTCGGTTGGACGACCGGCCTTCTGATTGCGGACTATGGCATTGCGCACACGCCCTTCACCGGCATTGTAGGCGGCCAGGGTTTGCAGCCAGTCACCATCAAAGAAGCGGTTCAGGTACTCCAGATAATCCAGCGCAGCATGGGTGGAAGCCAGCACATCGCGGCGGCCGTCATACCAGTTGTCGTGGCGCAGGCCGAAGTTCTTGCCGGTCGCAGGGACGAATTGCCACAGCCCGACCGCATTGCTCCGGGAGCGGGCGTGGGGATCGAACATGCTCTCGATCATGGGGATGGTAATAAGCTCCATTGGCAGCTCACGCCGTTCGATTTCCTCTACCATCAGATACAGGTAGGGCTCAGCCCGGCTGGCAATGGTCGCCAGATGCTTATCATTGCGCAACAACCAATCACGCTGCTGGCGGACACGGTCGTTATCCTGTGGATCAAACTGCATATCCTCGCTGATACGCACCCACAGATTCTCGGTGTCATTCAGTTCGTCTATCTGTTCGTCACCGAACAGGAAGCGCGAAGAATGTTTTTTATACGCTTTTTTGTTGACTTGGGGGGACTTGATCGGCTCGATTGCCGTTAGCGCCCGGTCATCCTGATGGCTCAGGTTTTGGCAGCCGCTGAGAAACAGCGCCGTCAATAAGGCCGTTCGTACCTTCATCTCGCTCAGGTCATCTCTTGAAAAACAGCTGGCATCATAAGGGGCAATGGCCCCCTGATCAAGGTTTGTTCAAAAAACGTCCTTCCAGCTGCGTAGCACGGCGAAAGTATCCTCTGGATTTTCCAAGCATTTTAAGGCGTATTTCTCAGCAGAAAATTTCACAGAATCGTGCTCGCAACGCAGAAAAACGTTGAACTCACGTTCATCCCCCAGCCGGGAGGGGAGACTCGGAAGGCCCTGCTGACGCAGTTTGCTGATCAGCCCGATCCGCTGCTGGATCGCCCTGTTGTCAGGCTCGACCGCGTAGGCGAAACGCAGGTTGGAGAGGGTGTACTCATGGGCACAATAGATGAGGGTGTCGTCGGGCAGGGCGGCGAGCCGTTGCAGCGAGTCATGCATCTGGGCCGGGGTCCCCTCGAACAGGCGACCACAACCGGCGGAGAAGAGCGTATCACCACAGAACAGCATGCCATGGCCGTGGTAGGCGATGTGGCCACGGGTATGGCCGGGCACATGGATGACATCCAGGCTCAGGCCATGCCAGTTGATCTGATCCCCGTCATCGAGCCACTGACCGTGGTGCTCGGGCATGGGATCATGTTTGGGGCCATATAGCCTTGCGTGAGGGAACTGGGTGAGCAGGGCAGTGACGCCGCCCACATGATCCTGGTGGTGGTGAGTCAGCAGGATGGCGTCGAGTTGCAGCTCCAGCGCTGCCAGCCGCTCCAGTACGGGGACCGCATCGCCCGGGTCGACCACCAGACAGTGATTTTCGTGTCGGATCAACCAGATGTAGTTGTCGTTAAAGGCTGGAACTGTGATAACGGTATACATGAGTCTGCTTCTCTTTATGGAGGGTATCTTATATAACTGGATGGCGTTCGAACCCCAAGTTGAGCCCTATTATGCAGGTGGCACGTACCGAACAACAAATTGAGATCCCGACCAGCTGGTCGGCATTACCCATGGGGGACTGGGTGGCGGCCGAGATCCAGGAGCGGCTCGACAACTGGTGCCCACATCTGTTTGGTTATCATCTGCTTAAAGTCGGCGCCCTGAGCGCCGAGCTCTCCTGTGGCTGCTCTTCCATACGCCACCAGATAGGGGTGGCGACCAGTGGTCGGCTGCTGGATATCAAGGGCGATCCAGTGGCCTTGCCGGTGCGAACCGGCAGCGTGGACGCCTGTCTGCTCGCCCATTGCCTCGATTTCTCGCCCGACCCCCATCAGGTGCTGCGTGAAGCCGAACGTGTGCTGACCGACGATGGCTGGCTCATCGTCAGCGGTTATAACCCGCTCAGTCTGGTCGGTATCGGTCATTGTCTGCCTTTCCTGCGTCAACATCTGCCCTGGTCGGCTCGCATGTTCACCCCGGCGCGGGTCACCGACTGGTTGCACCTGCTTGGTTGCGAGGTGATGTTTGATGAGCGCTTTGGCTATTCGTTTATGGGCAAGCAGAGCCGGATTGGCTGGTGGCGGGAGAGTGTGGGGCGGGATTACTGCAGACCCTTTTCATCTGTCTATGTGATAGCGGCGCGCAAACGGCGTTTTCCACTCATCCCGGTGCGCCGTCGCTGGCGTTTGCCTGAGTCGATTGCGGCACCGGGCATGGCGCGTCAGGGCTGGTAACCCATACCCTCGACGAGCGACGAGCGACTCTCGACCGCTCGGGTCAAAGACGCTCGTCACCCCTTGAGAGAGGGATCAGGGTTGATAGCCGGTGTCTTCGGCGAGCTGCTTGCCACTGGCCGCATCTCGCGCCAGCTCATCGCAGCGTTCATTCTCGGGGTGACCCGAGTGTCCCTTGACCCAGAGCCACTCTATTTGATGGCGGGCCACTTCCGCATCTAGCGCCTTCCAGAGATCGACGTTCTTGACCGGCTGGCGGTTTGAGGTCATCCATCCCTTCTTTTTCCAGCCGATGATCCACTGGGTGATCCCCTGGCGCACATACTGGCTGTCGGTGGTGAGCCGTACCTGGCAGGCTGCATTGAGAGTGCGCAGCCCCATGATGGCGGCCATCAACTCCATCCGGTTATTGGTGGTCAGCCGAAAACCACCGGAAATCTCCTTGCGGTGATCGCCATAGACCAGAACAGCACCATAGCCACCCGGGCCAGGATTGCCTAGGCAGGAACCATCCGTGTATAAATCAATGTGTTTTAACATGAGCAATCAATCTTTTTTAGCATGAGTCTTGGGGTAAACTAGCGGGTAAGGCCGAAGTTTGACATAGATTGGATCATGAACACACCCCAACTGAATCGCCAGATCATTCTGGATACTGAAACCACAGGTATGAACACCGCCGGTGGCCCCATCTATCTGGGGCACCGCATCATAGAGATCGGCTGTGTGGAGGTGATCAACCGCAAGCTGACCGGTAATCACTACCACGTCTATATCAAGCCGGATCGGCTGGTGGATCCCGAGGCCATCCAGGTGCACGGCATCACGGATGCCTTCCTGGTCGACAAGCCCCCGTTCAGCCAGATCGCCAACGACTTCATCGAATTCATTCGTGGCGCCGAGCTTATCGCACACAACGCGCCCTTTGACGTGAGCTTCATGGACTATGAGTTCGGCAAGCTCGGACTCAACTTCAAGACCAAGGATATCTGCAGCATCACAGATACCCTGGCGATGGCGCGGGATCTCTTCCCGGGCAAACGCAACAACCTGGATGTGTTGTGCGATCGCTACGGCATAGACAATTCCCACCGGACCTTGCACGGGGCTTTGCTCGATGCGGAGATCCTGGCCGACGTTTACCTGCTGATGACGGGTGGCCAGACCAAGCTGAACCTGGCCACCGAAAGCCAGGAGAACGAGCGCAACCAGGACACCAGCATCCGTCGATTGGAGAGCAACCGTCCACCACTCAAGGTAGTGCGTGCCGGCGCCGACATCGAAGCCGTACACGAGGCGAGGCTGGATCTGGTCCAGAAGAAAGGAGGAGCCTGCCTGTGGCGGCAATGAGTAAGCTATGGAGTGGCCTGCTGCTGCTGACCTCACTGACGGTCACAGCCAACGAGGTGTTTGCCCCCTCTGACATTCCCCTGCTCGATAACCGCTTTCGCATCGATTACGGGGTGAAGGAGATCACTTTCATCGTGACGCGAAAGCCGGGCACTCCTTCGGTGATACTGGTGAGGCCCGATGGCAGCAAGCTGTATGTCGGTAAGGTAACCCCGCCCGATGTGGGCTGGCTGGCACTCAAGGATCAGGATCTCATCACCATCCGTGACCCCATGCCGGGCCCCTGGCAGGCCATCGGCGAGGTGGATCCTGAAAACAGGGTGCGGATCCTGTCGAATATCAAACTGGAAACCGATCTGTTGCCGACTCAGCTCTATCAGGGGGAAGTCGTCAAACTCAAGTCCTGGTTGCTGATCGACGATGCCCCGCCCAAAGAGGGTTACTATCTCACGGATCTCGGCATGACGGTGAAGCTGCAGCGCTTCAACGATGCCCAGCAGCAGGGCGAGCCCATACTGGATGAGGTACTTGGACATTATCGCGATGATGGCAAGGGGCTCGACGAGGTGCCGGGTGATGGCATCATGACTGCCAAGGCGGTATTGGATGTCCCGGCCGGCAAGTATAGAGCGCTCTACAGCACCGGTAATCAGGTCTTCTCACGCGCCCGTCATCAGGATGTGCTGATCTACCCGCTCCCGGTCGGTTATAGCTTGGCGGTGCCGTCAAAAGAGTACGGTGCCAGGCTCTCCTTCCTGATTGACAGCGATGAGCTGGATCCCGCCTCCGTGATCATCAAGGGCAAGGCTGCCAATACCGTAGGAGCCAGCATGGCGTTCAGCGCGGTGGCGACCGAGCCCAGAGTGGAGATCGATCTCTCCGCCATCAAGGAGGTTGGTCAGTATGATGTGACCGCCACCCTGTTCGGAACTACCCGCTTGGGCCGCGAGATCCAGGTCACTCTGCCGGTCAAGTCATTCAACATCTTGCCTGTGCTGGCGCAGCCCCCTTCGGCCGCGTCCGTTGCCTCAGCAGCCGTACCGATCCAGGTGAAATTTGAGGAGAAAGAGAGCCGCGGCTGGCTGCTCTGGGTGCTGGGCGGCGTCGGTATCCTGGTGGCTCTGCTCGGCGGGGTTGGGTTCATCCTGTTGAAAAAACGCCGGGCATTGCAAAAGGCGATGGCTGCGCAGAAGGCAGAAAATGAGGGAGCCAAATCCGAGGCCAAGCTGGACTTGAACCTGCCCGAGCAGTAAGAGTCAGCCCTGCATGACAAAGCCGCCCTGTTGAGGCGGCTTTGTCATCTGTGGCTGCTGGCCGGTTGGCGTGAGGGAGGATCAGTGATCCCCGACGTAGATATCCTTGTGCTGATCGCGGATCTTGAGGAACTTGTCCAGATTGGCCAGCATCAGATCCACCAGCTGGGGATCGAAGTGCTGCCCCTTCTCCTCTTCAATCAGCGCGAGCACCTTATCCAGCGGCCATGCCTTCTTGTAGCAGCGATCCGAGCCCAAGGCATCAAACACGTCGGCCAGCGCCACCACACGCCCCTCGAGTGGTATTGAATCGCCCTTGAGGCCACGGGGATAGCCGCTGCCATTCCATTTCTCATGGTGGTTGCCGGCTATGGTGGCGCCTATCTGGAACAGCGCCAGATCGCTGCCGGAGAGCATATCCTGCCCCAGTTGGGCGTGGGTCTTCATGATCTCCCACTCTTCCGGGGTCAGCTTACCCGGCTTGTGCAGTATGGCATCCGGGATCCCTACCTTGCCGATGTCGTGCAGGGGAGAGGCGCGTTTGATGAGCTCGCTCTGCTCTTCGCTCATACCGAGCAACAGGCAGAACAGCTCGGTGTAGAGGGCGACCCGCTTGACGTGCAGGCCAGACTCCTTGGAGCGGGTTTCCACCAGCTCACCAATGCGGTAAATGATCTCGCGCTGGTTGTCGGCGATGACTTCGTTGAGCCGGATATTTTCCAGCGCCACTATGATGTTTTCAGTAAACAGGCTCAGCAGACCCGTGTCCATCTGGCTGAGATGGCGGGTCGTCTCGATATGAAACAGCAGGTGATGACGGGGATTCTGGCAGTAGAGCACCATCTGATTACCGTCATAGACATTGGCCCGGTTGGCCATGGCCTGGCGCAATATCAGAGGGGCATCGACCAGCCGCACGGACGGATGGCCAGGCAGCAGTGGCTCCAGGATCTGATCCCGTACCTCGTAGGTAAACTGCTTTACATCATAGATCTGGGATTCTTCCTGATTGATCAGGGCATCGAGCTGCTCCTGAGCTCCTTCGACAAACTGGCGCAGTGACCGTTTATCAAAGATCCCCTTGGAGGCTTCGATGACTTTCTCTAGTCCCTGACGATTGCTCTCCAGGGTGCGTATATCGCGATATGAACGCAGGCTGGCCCGCAACAGGGTCCGCAGCTTCTGGGAGGTGAGCTCGGTCTTGTCCTTGTAATCGTTGATGTCGTAGTTGGTGACCACATCATCTTCCGGTGCCTGACCCGGTTGTCCGGTTCGCAACACTATGCGCACCATCTTGTTCTGCAGATCCTCGCGCACGAACTTGACCACATCGAGACCGGCGTGATCGACTTCCATTACGACGTCGAGCAGCAACAGGGCTACATCCGGGGTCTGGGCGAGCAACTCCTTGGCCTGTGCGGCTGAATAAGCATGCAAAAATTCAATGGGTTTGTTATCGAATTCAAACTTGCTCAGGGTGATCTTGGTGATGCGATGCACTTCGGGTTCATCGTCCACAATCATCACCTTCCATCCAGCCTGCTGGTTATCGAGAAGGGGTAGATCGTCATCGTCAATAATCAGGATTTGGTCATCCATCATGCAATCCTGTTTGGGATCCTGTGCTTACATTAACTGCTTCATTAAGGATAGGAAACTTATTGAGAAATAAAATTTGATCTATGAAATCTCTTTGTTGTTATCGTGATCCGGGCCCATAAAAAACGCCTCCCAACGGGAGGCGTTTGACGACTTTTCTGTGTGTCAGGCTGCTCTGTGATAGGCAGAAGGCTCGAACAGGGCCTTGTTGGCAACCAGATCTATGGGGTCGAAATCATCGACGTTGATGGTGCGCAGGCGGCTCTCTTCGGCGCGGCGCAGCAGGTCAGCCTCGGTCTGGTTGAGCACTCCCAGCGTCAGACCTGCATCCGCCACCTTGTTCAGCTGCATAAACGGACGCTTGATACCGTCAGCCTTGCATACTTTCTCAAACAGCGGTTCGGCAGAGAGCACGTCATCGAGCGCCTGTTCCAGCAGACCGAAGGGGTTGCCCTCTTCGCGGGTCAAGTATTGGCCCTGAGCCAGACGGCTGCGCGTCTCGCTTGGCGTTTGCAGCAGACGGGCAACCTGGCTGTCCAGCTTGTCGCTCGGACGCTTCATGTCACGGCCAAGGGGCAGCACTATGACGCGCAGCGCCAAGCCAATCCAGCGGTTCGGGAAGTTGCGCAGCAGCTCGTCGATCGCCTCTTGGGCCTTGAACATGGCATCTTGCAGTGCCCAGTGCAGCAGCGGCAGATCGGCCTGCTGGCGTCCCTCGTCTTGATAGCGCTTGAGGGCGCTGGAGGCCAGATAGAGCTGGCTCAGCACGTCACCCAGGCGGGCGGAGACCCGCTCCTTGCGCTTGAGCTCGCCACCCAAGGTGCCCATCGCCATATCTGACAGGAAGGCCAGGTTAGCCGAGAGGCGGGAGAGCTGCTGGTAGTAGCCCTTGGTCTGATCTTTGTACGGTGCAGAGGCAAAGCGGGCGCCGGTCACACCGAGCCAGAAGCTGCGCACCAGGTTGCTGATGGCAAAGCCGACGTGGCTGAACACCGCCTTGTCGAAATCCTTCAGCGCCTGCTCCTTGTCGGGATGGCTAGCCGCCAGCATCTCCGGCAGTACATACGGGTGGCAGCGGATAGCACCCTGACCGTAGATGATCATGCTGCGGGTCAGGATATTGGCCCCTTCTACCGTGACGGCGATGGGGGCACCCTGATAACCACGAGCCAGATAGTTGTTGGGGCCCATGCAGATGGCCTTGCCGCCGTGGATGTCCATCGCATCAATGATGCACTTCTGGGCCCGGTCGGTGAGGTGGTATTTGACGATGGCGGAGATGACCGAAGGTTTCTCGCCAAGGTCGATACCGGTCACGGTCAGGTTGGCGGCGGCGCCCATGATGTAGGCGTTGCCGCCGATGCGGGCCAGCGGCTCTTCAATGCCTTCCATCTTGCCGATGGGCAGCTTGAACTGGCGACGGATGCGGCTGTAGGCACCGCTCGCCAGGGCCAGCATCTTGACGCCACCGGTGCTGTTGGAGGGCAGTGTGATGCCGCGACCGACCGACAGACACTCGACCAGCATGCGCCAGCCCTGACCGGCCATGGCCGGGCCGCCGATGATGAAATCGAGCGGGACGAACACATCCTTGCCCTGAGTCGGACCGTTCTGGAACGGCACGTTGAGCGGGAAGTGGCGACGGCCGATGCCGACCCCTTTGATATGAGTGGGGATCAGGGCGCAGGTGATGCCGAGCTCCTCGTTTTCACCCAGCAGATGATCCGGGTCGCGCAGCTTGAAGGCCAAGCCCAGTACGGTGGCGATGGGCGCGAGGGTGATGTAGCGTTTGTTCCAGGTCAGCCGCATGCCGAGCACCTCTTCACCTTCCCACTGGCCCTTGCAGACGATACCGAAATCGGGGATGGAGCCAGCGTCGGAACCGGCTTCCGGGCTGGTCAGGGCGAAGCAGGGGATCTCCTTGCCGATTGCCAGACGGGGCAGGTAGTGGTCTTTCTGCTCATCGGTACCGTAATGCTGAAGCAGTTCGCCCGGGCCGAGCGAGTTGGGTACGCCCACGGTGGAAGCCAGCACGGCACTGGCGCCACACAGTTTTGCAGTACGCAGGACTGGGCATAGGCGGAGAATTCCAGACCACCGTATTTCTTCTTGATGATCATGGCGAAGAACTTGTTGTCCTTCAGGTATTGCCACACCTCGGGGGAGAGATCGGCCCGCTCGTGGGTCACTTCCCAGTCGTTGACCATGCGGCACACTTCCTCGACCGGACCATCCATAAAGGCCTGCTCTTCGGCAGAGAGGGTGCTGACCGGGATGGCATGCAGTTTCTTCCAGTTAGGGTTGCCAGCAAACAGGTCTGCTTCCCACCAGGTGGTACCCGCTTCGATGGCTTCCTTCTCGGTGCGGGACATCTCCGGCATGATGGACTTGTAGATCTTAAACAGCGGCTTGGTCAGCTGATTGCGGCGAAAATCCACCAGATTGAGGGGGATGGCAATCACGGCGAACAGTACCCACACCAGCAGGGGGACATGGCCATAGAATGTGCCGGCGATAAGTGCGGCTGCCGTGGCAAGCGTGGATGTGAACAGAGACGCCCGGCGATAAGCCATGGCGCCGATCACCAGGATCACCCCGAGCAGAGTGAGTGTCGTCGTCATATTTCGCTCCTTGCATGAGTTGCCGAAGTTGGGTGAAAAGTGGGTTAACTGATTCAGAGGTCTGACCTGTTGAACATGGCCCATGTTGTAATTCATACGCACAAACTTATCAAGGTGTTTACAAGCTCGTTACTTTGGCTATGTGATCGGCATAACGTCCTGCCGGTGGCATCTTGAGGGGCGGGGGGCGACGATTGGATTGGCTTGTGCGACAATGGCGTCGCCCACATTTTGGAAGAGACATCATGTACCAAGAACTGATCCGCAATGAATTGACCGAAGCTGCCGGCGTGCTCCAGGCGTTCCTGGCAGATGAACAGAATCTGAAAAACATTGAAGCCGCTGCCAAGCTGCTCGCCGACTCCTTCAAGCAGGAAGGCAAGGTGCTCTCCTGTGGCAACGGGGGCTCCCACTGCGATGCCATGCATTTTGCCGAAGAGCTGACCGGCCGTTATCGCGAGAATCGTCCTGGCTATGCCGGTATCGCCATCTCGGATCCCAGCCACCTCTCCTGCGTCTCCAACGACTTTGGTTACGACTACGTGTTCTCCCGTTATGTGGAAGCGGTCGGCCGTCGTGGTGACGTGCTGCTTGGTATCTCCACCAGCGGCAACTCGGGCAATATCCTCAAGGCCATCGAAGCTGCCCATGCCAAGGGTATGAAGGTGATAGCACTGACCGGTAAGGATGGTGGCAAGATGGCGGGTCTGGCCGACGTCGAGATCCGGGTGCCGCATTTTGGCTATGCAGACCGCATTCAGGAAGTGCATATCAAGGTGATCCATATCCTGATCCAGCTGGTCGAAAAAGAGATGGCCAAGTAAGGAAGTATCGTCAGCCGGGATGTGCGAGCCTCATCAGGCCATATTTCGGTTGTACCTGCCCTGATAAGCGGCGCGGGATCGGCGGTGCTTCGCATCGGGCTGGTCCTGCTGATTGAAAAAAGATGCCCAGTAATAAGGAGTCCGCTGGTTATGTGCGAACTGCTCGGCATGAGTGCCAATGTGCCGACCGATATCTGCTTCAGCTTTACCGGTCTGATGCTGCGCGGCGGCAAGACGGGGCCCCACAAGGATGGCTGGGGGATTACCTTCTATGAGGGGAGGGGTTTTCGCACCTTCAAGGATCCCGAGTCCAGCGCCCAGTCGCCGATAGCCAAGCTGGTACAGGCGTTGCCTATCAAGAGCCGCGCCGTAGTCAGCCATATCCGGCAGGCTAACCGGGGCTGCGTGTCGCTGGAAAATACCCATCCGTTCACCCGTGAACTGTGGGGCCGCTACTGGACCTTTGCCCACAACGGCCAGTTGACTGGTTACAAGCGACTCGCCACCGGGCGGCACCGCCCGGTGGGGGACACTGACAGCGAGCATGCATTTTGCTGGCTACTCAACCGGCTGGAGCAGAAATACCCCAAGCGTCCCGCCAACTTCCCCGCCATGTTTCGCTATCTGTCCACCCTGTGTGACGAGTTGCGCGGGCTCGGGGTGTTCAACATGCTGCTGTCGGATGGGGAGTTTGTGATGACCTATTGCAGCAACAACCTGCACTGGCTCACCCGGCGGGCGCCCTTTGGCGAGGCGAGGTTGCTGGATGAAGATGTAGCCATCGATTTCCAGAGTGAGACGACCCCGGATGACGTGGTGACCCTGATCGCAACCCGTCCACTGACTGGCAATGAAAACTGGGTCAGGATGGCGCCCGGCGAGTTCAGCCTGTTTCGGCTGGGTGAGCGCGTATGCGGCAGTCAGACTCGGTAATTAGCTGATTTAAATATAAAAAAACACCAGGGTAGAGTCCTACCCTGGTTCTTCGCAGCAGCCATACAGGCAAAAGGGATGAGAGAGGTGTTGCTGAGTCGCATCATTCTCACTGCCGCCAGTGTTGTATAAATGTTAATTGATTGGCAACGTTTATGTTCCAATCTGGTCTGCCTATCGCCACATTCCTAGAACCGGATCACACTTTTCGTTTTTGCGGCCGTTTGCCGGTCGACAAGCAGAAGGCGAGCGAGGAGTGACGTTGTCACGCCAGGCATCTATAGTATGTTCTGTTTGAATACCGCCAAATGAGGACTGAGGGATGGAATGGTTGGATCAAAAGGTGCTGCGACAGCTGGCGGAAGACATTGGCGAGGAGATGATGCCTGTGGTGATCTCGGTGTTTATCGAGGAGGTGGGGGAGCAGCTCGCCCAGCTGCGTCCACTCTATGAGCGGCAGGATTGGCCCGCACTGGCGCGGCTTGCCCACAGCATGAAATCCTCCTGTGGCAGCTACGGCGCACAGCTCAGTTACCAGCAGGTGGCGGCACTGGAGCTGGCTTGCAAACATGAAGATGCCGACGACGTCGCCCGGCTACTGACCCAGCTGGAGCAATCTTTGCCCCAGGTGCTCTCTCACCTTGCCAACTACCACTGAGCTTGCTGCGCAGGGGAACCAGCCGGTTCGCCGCTGCGCATAGCTGTCATTAGCGTTGATTGACCAGTTGCTGGATCACCCGATCCAGCGCCAGCTTGAGCTTCAGTCTGTCGTGGCGGTGGGGGAGTTCGGCCTCGCCCAGCTCGGCTTGGATCAGGCGACTGGCCAATTCTGCCGGATATTCCCCAGCGGGCGCCAGAATAGCATCGACGCGACCCGTACCGACTCGTGACTCCAGCCAGCGCCATTGGTTGAGCAGACTCAGCTGACTGGCAGGCCCGCTCTCGGCCACCAGATTGCAGATGAACACCAGCATGGCATCGCTCTCATTGATGGCTTGTGCCACCTCGGCCAGCAGCAGGGGAGGCATGATGGAGGTCAGGAAGCTGCCTGGCCCGAGTATGATCATGTCGGCCTGAGCCAGCGCCTGCACCGCCTCACGAGTCGCCGGCACTTCCGGGCTCAGACTCAGGGAGAGGGGTGGCGTATCGAGCTGATCGATGGAAACCTCTCCCAGGATCTGCTTGCCACAGACGGTGTGGGCACACAGGTCGGTGGGAAACTCTGACATGGGTAACAATTGTGACTCTATTTTCAGCATGTCACTGATGAGCTTGATAGCATCAAGGGGACGCACGCAGAGGTTGTCGAGCGCCAGCAGCATCAGGTTGCCGAGGTTGTGACCCGCCAGCTCGCCGCGGCCGGCGAAGCGATATTCGAATAACAGGCTGCCGATGCTGGGATCGGTCACCAGTTGATTGAGGCAGTTGCGCAGATCTCCCCAGGCGATACACTCCTGACTCTTGCGCAGGCGCCCGGTGGATCCGCCATCGTCCGTGGTGGCGACGATGCCGGTCAGCCGCTGGCCGAGAAACGAGAGTGAAGAGAGCACGCGGCCCATGCCGTGGCCGCCACCGATGGCGACGACCCGATCAAAGTCATTGATGTTTTTCTGCCACATGCAGCAGTCCTTTGGTTGGGCTCATTTGAGGTCCATTCTAGCCCATAAAGTCAGATAATTGTTTGATAAAGGTATGATTTTTGCTTACCCCTAGCATCACGAACAACTAGGAGATGGTGTTGAACTTTCTGACGGCTCACTCTCTTGAAGAGACCCCCCTGCTGGCTGCCCGGCAGGTCAGTGAGCGGCTGCTCGCTCAATCGCCCCATTCCCCTTCACTGTTATTGGTCTATTTTACCCAAGCGCACGATGCCGAGGAACTGCGTCGTCACCTCAAGCAACAGTTTCCGACGACCCGGCTGATCGGTTGTAGCTCCTGCGGCGGCGTCATGACCCAGGTTGGCCACCACGCCCGTCAGGGGATAGGGCTGGCAGTGGCCGCTCTCTACGATGGCAAGGGAGCCTACGGGGTGGCAGGGCAGGCGGGGGAGGACGTGGATATTCGCCAGTTGCTGCGTGCCGCCATCGCCGATGGCGGGCGTCCCGGCGAGCTGCCTCAGCTCATCCTGTTGCACGCCAGCCCGGGCCAGGAGGAGGCGATGTTGGCCAGCATTGAAGCAGAGCTTGGAACGAGCGTCCCTGTCGTGGGAGGCTCGGCAGCTGACAACAGTGTCAGCGGCGACTGGCAGCTGTGCTGGGATGAGGGCAGTGCCCGTGAGGGAGTCGTGTTGGCGGTGCTCTATCCCGATTGCCAACTGGCGTTCCAGTTTCATTCGGGCTATGTCCCGACCGAGCATCGCGGCACCATCACAGCCCTGGCGGGGCGCGAGATCCTCACCATAGATCATGAGCCCGCCGCTGAGGTCTACGCTCGCTGGACCGGGCGAACCACTGCCTGGCCGGTGGGCCCCATATTGCGGGATACCACCCTCTCGCCGCTGGCCCGCCAGGTGGGCACCCTGGACGACATGCCCTATTACAAGCTATCCCATCCCGAGGTGGTGACAGAAGGTGGCGGATTGCGCCTCTTTACCGATATCCAGCTCGGCGAGCGACTCTTGCTGATGTACAGCAGTCAGGAGGGGCTGCTGCAGCGCAGTCTGAATGCGACCCACATCGAACCCGAGTACGGCATGAGCGCTGAGATGCGGCCGTTCGGGGCCCTTGTGATCTTTTGTGCTGGTTGTCGCTTGGCTCTTGGTGATAGTTTATGCCAATTTGTCGATCAATTTCACACTCGGCTGGGGGACATCCCCTTCATTACCCCGTTTACCTTCGGTGAGCAGGGGCGTCTGCCCCACGGTGAGCTGGCACACGGCAACCTGATGGTATCGAGTGTGATCTTCCTCGACAGCTGATATATGGCGCTGGAAACAAGATGATAGGTAATACGGAATTGGAAGCCCTGGGTGACAAGCTGCAGACCACGCTGGTGGAGCTGGTGCGTTGTCGGGAACGCGAGGTCAAGTACCGCCAGGAGTCGCAGACCCTGCTGTGCGGGGTCGCAACACTGGCCGATGCCCAGACCCTGGAGCAGGTGCTGGACAGCCTTATTCAGGTGCTCAAGCCCTTCATTGGTTTCGAACATGCGGATGTGGTGGCCTGGGAGGCTGGTGACGGCATTACCCACCTCAGCACCCAGGATGGTGAAGTGGGGCGACACTGGCCGCTGACCCCGCTCTTCTCTCGCGCCATCGAGGGTGAGACCCTGGTCATCTATGATCCGACCCAGTTGCCTGAGCTGGCGCCACTGGCCGATGTAGCCGGCTGGGCCAGCGTCATGATGACGGGGTTGCGCGCGCCCGGTTTCTCCGGCGTCCTCATCTGTCGTCACGCTGTGATGGGCACCTTCGATCTCAAGAGTAAGGCGGCGATGCAACGCTGCCGTCCGCTCATCTCCCAGGCGCTGGTCAACATCGCCTATCGTGCCCGCTTGCAGGAGCAGGTAGAGCTCAAGACGCTGGCACTGCAGGCCAGCGAGCAGCGTTTTCGCAGCTTCGCCGGAATGGCCTCCGACTGGTTTTGGGAGACGGACACAGAGCACAGGCTCAGCTATGTGTCGGCCCCTGGCTATCAGGGGGATGTGAAAGCGTATCCGCCCGGTCAGAGTCTCTACGATTACGTCTATGATCGGCGGGATCCCGAGTGGGGCAAGTACCGCCGCCTCATCGAGCAGCATCTGCCGGTGCGGGCGGTGCGAGCCCAGGTCAGCTTGGCCAGCGGGCCCTGCTGGATGGAGATCAATGCCGAGCCCTGCTTCGACACTGCCGGTATCTTCATCGGCTATCGGGGCACTGCGCGGGATGTGGGCAACCAGATCCGCCGCGAGCAGGAGCTGGCCCGGGCACGGGATGAGGCAGAGGCGGCCAACCGCGCCAAGTCACAGTTCCTGGCCATGATGACCCACGAGATCCGCTCCCCCATGAATGCGGTGCTGGGCATGCTGGATTTGTTGCAACATGCCCAGCTCGAGCCTCAGCAGCAGACCCTGCTCGGACATGCCACCCACTCGGCTCGTCTGCTGCAGACCATCATCGACGATGTGCTCGACTTCTCGAAAATAGAATCCCATACCCTGGAGTTTCATTGCGAGACCCTGCTCCCTGCCCAGCTGTGCCAATCCCTGATCGAACCGCTGCAAGAGCGTGTCAGGAGCAAGGGCATAGTCCTGCGCTGGCGGGTGGATGAGGCGGTGCCACCCCAGCTGCAGGGGGATCCGGTGCGGCTGTCACAGGTGATCAGCAACCTGCTCGGCAATGCGGTGAAGTTCACCAGCC
>NZ_CAWNYS010000312.1:0-5660 GCF_963878295.1 Aeromonas sp. HMWF014
CCCTGGTGCAGCGGTAGATAGTGCCACCACCAGGCCTCCCGCCGTCGCTTGATCTGCTGTCGCCGCACCCGTCGCTTCATGTTCTCACTCCTGTGAACACGGACCGGGCTCAGCCAGCCCGGATTAACCACCTCGTCAACCATACCTCCTGTCCGCTTCGTTGGATAGGCAACAAGCGGCCATCCGCACTGGTCTGGCCGCCACCGTCAATACTTGCTACAGTAGCGAACCTCGATGTATCTGGAGTGATTTCATGGAACAGCGTACCCCGGATCAGCTGGTCGAATGGGCCTATGATCAGTTTCTTGAGCAGGCCGCAGACATGCTGGCCCCCGAACAAATCGTCGACATCACTCTGGAGTTCGAACAGCGTGGCGCCGTCGAGGCAACGCTGCCCAACGGAGACTGGTCAACCGAACTCGGTGTACCGGTCGACATGGAGCGCTGGGTCGAAGTGTGGGTTGGCTTGCTGGACCATCAGGATGAGTTTGAGGTGATCTATGCCACCTTCCTGCTGCCCCGTTATCTGAACGAGCACCATGTTCATGTGCGCTGGCACCGCCAGCAACAGGCATAAAAAAGGCGCCATGGGCGCCTTTCTTGTTTTTGTTCTTCGCTAAGCCTGCGCCGCTATGGCCTTGGCCAGACAGCGTCGACACCAGCAGGTGCTGGCCTGCTGCATCGGCAAGGCAGGCAGCTGGCTGCACCAGCACTGATCTATGGTCTGACCGGCCGAGACGGCGCAAAACGCCGGTTCGCCACAGCCAGGGCACACATGGGTGCTTTTTGACCCATCCAGCTCTGCCATCACCGCCAGCTGGGCGTCGCTCTCCATGGCCGACCAGTGCCCTATCTCGGTCAGGGTACGGCCACAGCCGAGACAGAGCCCATCCCTGGCCTGACACTGGCCGATACAGGGACTCGGCACTTATTCGCCGTCCGGCGACGCTGCGGTCTCTGCCTCGACCAGCGTGATGCAGTTGTCTTCGATGACAATCTTGCCCTGCTTGTAGAGACCGCCGATGGCCTTCTTGAAGGTGCCCTTGCTCATGTTGAACAGCTTGTAGATGAGCTCGGGTTCACTCTTGTCGCCCACGGCCAGGCTGCCACCCTGCTTCATCAGCCGGGTCAGGATCCGGCCACCGGCGTCGTCCATCCGATCCATTCCCGGCTTTTGCAGGGTCAAGTCCAGTTTGCCATCATCACGAACCTGCTTGACCCAGGCGGTCAGCGGTCGACCCGTCATCACCCGGCCAAACACCTCGTTCTTGAACAGCATGCCGGAGTATTCACCGTTGACGACAGCCTTGATGCCAAGCGGAGTGTGTTCGCCCGGCAGCGCCGTCACCTCGTCGCCAGCCTTGAAGGGAGGCTGATCAGTGCGCAGGAAACGTTCCAGCCGGCTGGTGCCCACCATGCGCCCCTCGTTGTCGAGCATCAGGTGCACCAGATAGACGTGGCCCACCTGCATGGGTTTGTTCTGCTCACGAGTCGGCACGAACAAATCCTTTTTCATGCCCCAGTCGAGGAAGGCCCCGATCTTGTTGGCATTGACCACCTTGAGGCCGACTATGTCGCCCACCATGGCAAAGGGCTTGTCGGTAGTGATCACCGGCTCGCAGTCGGCATCCAGATAGAGAAAGACTTCCACACCGTCATCCTCGGCCACGCCTTCCGGCAGCTGACGCTTGGGCAGCAGCAGCTCGCCATATTCGTCGGCCGCAAGCCAGGCGCCCCTGTCTTCTAGCTCGATTACGGTGAGGGTGTTCATCTTGCCAATCTGTAACATGGTGATCTCTTCTTTCATTATCCGGATGGCCAATATTTCATTGCCCGTATGGGCGCGCATGTTACCTCAAGAGCGGTAACCGGGCCTAGTCCCCTTGCCCTTCTCCCACATGATTTTCGGGGTAGCCAGCTCGGCTTGTGACGATATCATCGCCAGTCAGCCAGGGCTTGGCTGCAAATAACCCCACTTTTTGGTAAACTGCGCCGCTGTTAAAATCCAGAGGAACTGTCGATGAATCCATCCACTCGTACCCGTCATCTCAATCAATGGATCCAGACCCACAGTGGGCAGGACATGACCTACCCGGCGCTGCACGGTTTTCTGTGTGCCCGTCTGGTGGGACCGGATGCCCCTGACTGGCAAGCCCCGCTGGCGGGACTGCTGGAACAGGATGCCGAGCTGGATGAGAAGAGTGCCGAGGCATTGCACCACCTGATCGCCGAGCTGGAAGCACAGGCTGACGTGGCCCAGCTCGCCTTGCCAAGCCAGTGCCGCCTCCCTACCGACAGCCCGGAGCAGGTGTTTGCGCAGAGCCACCCCCTTGGCCAGTGGTGTTACGGTTTCAGCCAGGGGTTTGCCTGCTGGCCCAAGCCGAAGGATCTGAACGATCCTACCACCCAGTACCGCTTCAGTCTGGCCGCCGAACTCAGCCTGTTTCGCGACAAGCCCATGGCCCAGATGCTGCACGTGGCGGCTGGCAGCGAGCTGCCCTTCATGGAATTTTGCAAACGCCAGCGTCAGAACATGAAGACGGCGCTCAATCAGCTGCTGCAGCTGGATGAGTATCAGGCAGTGCCCGACGCTCAGGCAGCCCTCGACAGCAAGCAGGCCGAGCAGTGGCAACAGTGGTTCGAACTGGCCGATGCCTGCCGCGATCCCCAGGCTCGCCTTCGCTGGTTTGACAAGGTGATTGACGATGCCGAGCCCCTGTTCGACGACACCTTCTGGCAACAGATGGCTGGCCACAGCTGGCGTGCCTACGAGGCCCGCCCTCTGCTCGCCGCCAGGGCCGGCCGGGCCGATTGTCTGTTGCGCCTCGGCCAGCTGGAGCAGGCTCGCCAGGAGTATCTGGCGCTGCTCGACCTGTGCATCGCCGATGAGCTGGGCTGCCGTTATACCCTCTCCAGTCTCTATGCCCTGCAAGGGGATTGGAGCGCCCTGCGCGCCTTGCTGGTCCGCTTCGACGAGGCCTCCAGCTGGCTGCTCTACAACAGGGCGTTGATGGCCTTTGTCTGTGATGGCCCCGAGGCGGCGCTGCCACAGCTGGATGCGGCCATCAAGGCCAACGCCCACGTGCCGGCCTGTCTGCTGGGTCAGCGCAAGCTGCCCAAGCAAGAGCCCCAGAGCTGGCAGGCAGGCAGTCGCGATGAGGCGGCGCGCTACACGTTGCAGAGCCGCGAGGCTTGGCTCAAGCACAACGCCTTGATTTGGCTGCGTAAAGGCTGACCAGCCCGAGGCAAAACCAGCCTCGAACAGACCCGGTTGCGGCGGATGACGTGCGCAACCGCACATTTCTCTGGTGCTTGTTCAGACAAATGTCCTTGTGTTACGTATCATCAAGGTCAAAGTATCAAGAGAAACTGCACCCGATGCAGCCGTCACAGCAGGATGTCATATGTCAAAGATCATAGAGCTGCTTGCGCACTACCCCCCCTATCAGCTGGTTCACGCCGCCGAAATGGTGCGCGATACCTTTGAGCAGTTTTACCAGCAGCGCTATCAGCTGACGGTGCCCCAGTGGCGCCTGATGATGGTGCTCGGCCCCAACTACCCCATTAGCCAGAAAGAGCTGGTAGAGGCAAGCGGGATGGACAAGGTGCGGATCTCCCGCGAAATCCACCGCCTGGTGGAGAAGGGGATCCTGTTTACCGAAAGCAGCGAACAGGACAAGCGGGTCAGTCTGGTGTCACTCACCCAGGCCGGGCTCACCTTGTTCCAGCAACTCAAGACCGAAGCGGGCAGCTGGCAGCATACCCTCACCGACTATCTGCCCACCGAGGCGCGCCAGACCATTCGCCTGCACCTGCAAAGCGTCAGCGACGCCATCGAACAGCTCCATCTGCTGGATAACGAGCACACGTCATGAACCTGAATAACGTCGCCACCATGGACATCAACATGCTGCTGAGCCTTGTCAACATGCAGCTGCGTGATCGTTTTGATGATCTGGATGATCTCTGCAAGGCACAGGAGATCGACCAGGAGGTCTTGGTCGCCAGGCTTGCCAGCGGCGATTTCCACTACCGGCCGGATCAAAAACAGTTCAGATAGGGATCCGGATCACAACCCGGCCAACGGCACTGGCTCTGGCGGTAAAAGCTGATATGTTGATGGTTGCCCCGTGCAATGACACCCTGCGACATGTATGGATACATCAAGCTGTCATACTCGGTGGTTAGCCTTTCACTCGCGACCGCTAGCCAAGGACGACCCATGATGCTCCTGACCCGACAGACCAGCCTGATCACCCTCTGTAGCCTGCTCATCATCAGCCTGTTTTACCCCCGCCTGCCCGACAGCGCCGAACAGTGGCTCAGCACCCTGTTACTGGGCTCCCTGGTCGCCGTGTGCCTGATGGTGGGCAGTGGCTGCCGCCGCTTCATTCGGGATTGACTCGCGCCCTCTGCCCCTGTTGAACCATATCTCTTCGCCCGCACCAAACCAAACAACGCAGCCCAAGGGCTGCGTTGTTTGGTTTTACATGGCGGGTGCGCCATGGCCAGTGTTTTGATCAGAGGGCCAGAGTTTCCAGCTGCCCCTTGGCCTGCGCCATGCCTTTGGCTTGTGCATCCGGGCCCATCCCCATCCCCTCGGCGTAGATGAAATCCACCTCTTTGATGCCGATGAAACCGAGCACGGTACGCATGTAAGGTGTCACCAGATCGGTGGCGCTGCCGACGTGCATGCCGCCGCGGGGGCTTATCACCAGGGCGCGGGTGTTCTCTACCAGACCGACCGGACCGGTTTCGGTATAACGGAAAGTAACGCCAGCGCGAGCCACCAGATCGATCCAGTTTTTCAGCTGGGTCGGGATATTGAAGTTGTACATGGGGGCCGCAATCACCACCAGATCGCTCGCTTTGAGTTCGGCGATCAGCTCGTCGGACTGGGCGATCACCGCCAGTTGACGCGCATTAAGGTTGTCACCGCCGCGCAGGCCGGAGGCCAGCTCGCCATCCAGCACCGGCAGGTTGAGGGCGGCCAGATCCCGCACGGTGACGGTATCGCTCTGATGCTGGGCGAGGAAGCCGTCGATCAGGGCGTTGGATTGGGAATATTGACCCAGGATGCTGGATTTGAGTACGAGGATATTGGCCATGGTGAAACTCCATTTGATTGTCGGTTGAACAGCTTGGCTGTCGATGGAGGTCACTCTAAACATTGTGCTTATTTGCTGATAGCGAAAATAGATGCTCAAGTTATTCAAAATTTTTGATGCAAGGCCACTTCCTCGCCAGCCAGCCCCGCGGTCGCGCTTCAACCCTTGGCAGAACAAACGATTGCCGTTATGATCCGCCGCACTTTTTTCCAGCGACCCGGATCCCATGATACCCTCGCGCAGGCACTCTCCTCTGACCGGTGCAGTCTGGATGATGGTGGCAGGACTCTGCTTCGCCGCCGTCAACAGCCTGAGCCAGTATGTCAGCTTCACACTCGGCCTTGCCTCTACCCAGGTCGCCTTCCATCAATACCTGATCGCCCTGATCTGCCTGTTGCCCTGGCTGGTTCGTCACGGCCTGCGCCAATCCCTGATGACCAACCAGTTCCGGTTGCACCTGCTGCGGGTGTTGCTGGCGGTGATCGGCATCCAGCTCTGGCTGTGGGCACTGGCGGTGCCCGTTCCCATCTGGCAGGGGATCGCTCTGCTGAT
>NZ_CAWNYS010000313.1:0-4589 GCF_963878295.1 Aeromonas sp. HMWF014
GTAATTGACCTCGTGATGGCCTGTCCAAAAGGTGGGTGTCCTAGTTGTCGCTACAAAAGGTGGGTGTCCTAGTTGTCGGGGCAAGTTGTGGCCTAATGGCTGATTTGGGCAACAACGCCATTTACTGGTCGAGTTGAACTATTTTCCCTCTGGGCCCTAGGTTTGATTAGCGGAGCGTAATCAGACGTTCGCGAACGATAAACGCTGGGTGGCTCATCTGTTGATATCTTGAAAAGTCAGCTTAACCTGTTGAGGTTTTACCGATTTTAGCTACTGATAGCTCATAATATTTTGTCGTACGAACTCAATAAATACACGCGTTTTAGCAGGAAGATATTGGCGATTCGCATAAACAGCAAACAATTGCAATGGGGCGGCGGGTAACTCAAGTTCAATTTCGACCAAGCTGCCATCATCAATAAACTCTTGGCAAGCGACTTTGGCAAGAATGGCAAACCCTACGCCAGCTATTGCTGCTTTTAACGCCAGCTCGCCACTATTGACCCGGTAGTGTTCATTCACCTGTATGGTGGAAAATTCACTGTTTGTGCGAGTAAATTGCCAAGGCATCCCTTTCAGGGCGCTCACCGTAGTGATACAGGGGAGATCTTTTAGTTGTGACGTGTGGTTGGGAAGTCCCCACTTCTGGATCAGTGAAGGGGAGCCAACAACAGTGCAGGGAATGGTTGTCAGATGGTTGGCTATGTAATCGCAATCATCCATCTTGCCTCTGTGAATGATGATTGCCATGTCCAAATCCTCTCTTAATGATTCAAGTCCGGACAGGTTGGTAATACAGCTGATTTTTATCTCGGGATGTTGACAGGCAAAGTCAGCGATGGCGGTACCGAGCAGTTTTGGACCTGCTTCATTGGGGATACAGATGCGTAATGGCCCCTTCAGCTGAATCTGTTGTGATGTCAATTCAGCCTCGGTTTGCTCCAGTGATTCCAGTAATGGCTTGACTCGGGTATAGAGCAGTTGCCCTGCCTGTGTGAGTTTCATATGGCGGGTAGTGCGTTCAATCAGTTGAAGGTCCAAGGCTTCTTCCAATTGAGAGATACTGCGGCTCACATTTGACGTGGGTATTTGAAGGGTTTTAGATGCCCCGACAAAACTGCTATTTTCAACCACTGCAATGAAAATTCTCAGCGCATTCAATTCCATGCCTGTACGCATTGATTATCCCTAATATGATAACAATCTGTACCATTTTAACGGATAAAATTAAATTGTGATAGTGGATATACTGTTTATCTCTAAAGATTGAGAGTAAATACTATGATGTTAGATGAAAATAATGTGGATGAAAAAACTCACATTAATAGTTCGCCTATGGATATTAACGCCGTCTGGCTAGCCGCATTGATTCAATTGGTCAGTGCTCTTGATTTTATGATGATTATGCCTCTTGGGCCGGATTTATCTCGTGCGCTAAATATAAGTCCAACCTATATAGGGTATTTAGGGGGCGGGTATGCGCTGGCCGCCGCATTATCATCATTACTGTGTGCCAGATATCTCGACCGATTTGATAGAAAACATGTTGCACTGGTCTCATTGTTGGGCATCACGCTATCCACCTGGGCGTGCGCGTTAGCATGGAATATGGAAAGTTTGTTCTTTACCCGCTTGCTGGCCGGTGTGTTTGCCGGTCCGGCAACATCCATCGCTCTGGCGATCGTTGTGGATGCCACGCCACTACAGCAACGTGGTCGAGCGATGGCCATAGTGATGGGGGCTTTCTCGTTGTCAGCGATTGCCGGTGTCCCCTTGGGATTGGAGCTGGCCATGTTAAAAGGATGGAGTGCACCTTTCTATGTCGTTGGTGGTTTGGGATTGTGTGTCTGCGTGGCGGTATATATAAGGCTGCCCGGGATGACTGCCCACTTGGAACGGAGCCAGAAGGTTTTTTCATCCATTCAAATGTTGAAACGACCTGTGGTGTGGAATGCGTTTATGGCAATTGGATTGGCAATTTTCAGTACCTTCCTTCTTGTGCCAAACATTGCAGCTTATTTTCAATTCAACCTTGATGTACCGCGTGGTGATATGAGTCATTACTATCTCATGGGCGGTATCTTTAGCTTGTTTGCGATGCAGTTTGGTGGATATTTTATTGACCGTTTTGGCGCAATGAGAGTGACGATTTTGATGGGGGCATTGACGATTGCCGTTGTTTGGGACGGCTTCTTGCGTGAACCCTGGTTGCCGACCATGGTGATTTTCACGTTATTCATGGTGGTTACGTCGACACGGACGATCACTGTTGCTGCTGTGAACAGTCAAGTGGCCGCGCCTTGGGAAAGAGCGGGATTCATGTCATTGCAGAATGTTTTCCAACATATATTCAGTGGCTTGGCTGCCGTAGTTTCTTCGATGATGTTAACTAATGTTGATGGTCACCTTGGTAACATGACTATATTGGCTTGGTTGACCATAGCGCTGACGATTATTCAACCACTCTTTCTATATCAGTTACTCACACGTTTATGTTTGGTGACCAAATCACCGAATGCTTGAGTAACGATGTGTGTAGTGGGGGTGCTCATCGCCAGATATAACAACGCCCGGCAAGCCGGGCGTTGTGGTGCGACTGGGTGGGCGGCGAAAACGCCCCCTAGAAGTCGTGGTAGAGCGGCCAGCCGAGCAGCGGGTGCTTGAGACCGGCGCGCATTTCGATGTTGTCGAGCTTCTCCGGCGAGGCGTTCTCTTGTTGCAGCTGCTGGTACTGGCGCACAAAGCCGAGGGTATGCAGCAGGTTGGGGATAAACCCCTTGCTGAGCTCCTGACGCAGACCGGCGATCAGCTCGCCCGGCAGCTCTGCCAGCAGCCGCTCCAGCTGGGCGGCCAGATAGTCGGTGTCGTACCACTCTTCATTGAGCTCAATCTCCCGCGCCAGTTTGCGTTTGAGATCCTGCTTCACCTTCAATTTGGCGGCGCCGCTGCCATTGCCACAGAGGATGCGATAGAGCAGGGCCTCGGCCAGCTTGTCCTCCATGGTGGGGTGGTCGTTCTCGCAGGCGAAGAAGTGCTGATCGATCAGGCTCATCAGGCGGGCCTTGTTATGTTCGGCCAGCGCCTTCTCGTACTCCTGCCAACCTTGCCACTCCTCCACATCCGGCGGGCTGGAGATCTTGTCCAAGAGCCGCGCGTCCACGTCGCCATAGAGGCTGTTGCTACCGGGCTGCTTGGCGCTGACCGAGATCAGCATGGACCAACCCTTCTGGAACGGCTTGATGGGCCCCTCCGGCGCCTGCAGCAGGGCCAGTGCCCGGGCAAGGTCCCGTTGCGACAGCTCCAGCAGGCCCAGGCTCACCACACCGATGACGTCGTGGGCGGCCTGTTCCAGCAGATGCATCTTGTACTTGTTGTAGTACTTGTCGGCGAATTTGAGGCTCATCAACATCGCCTTGCCCTTGATCTGGCCCAGCTGCTGATCGCTCAAGTGTTCGCTCTCGCGGCCAAAGCGCAGCACCTGAGAGAGAAAGGGGCCCTGATTGACGTCGCGTATCACTAGTTGCATGACGGGGTTCCTCAATCCAGGAAGCTGAACATGTCGTCGACTTCGGCGTACTCGTCGGAGGCCTCGTTCTTCTCTTTGGCCTTCATCACCAGCTCGCTGGCGAACTTGCTGATGATCCCTTCCCAGCTGGAGTGCTCATTGCGCAGCAGTGCCTTGATGGATTTTTCCACCTCGGGGGTCAGCTCGCGGATCAGCATCAACAGGCTGCGCGGGTCATCCAGCGGGTAGTCGTGGGCATTTTCGCTCTGCTGGCGGTCGCTGTAGGAGAGCGCCTCTTCCAGATCTTCCTCTTCGGCGTGCAGCGTGTCGTGGAAGCCCTCTTCATCGTCGAAGCGCTCACCGCGATAGAACTCGATAAAGGGGATGGCGAGGTAGAAGAGACCGGCCGGATCCTCGGCGATGCACTCCAGGATCTCTGCCTGCTTGGCGTCGCTCTCCTGGGTGCGGATCAGGTAGTTGAGGAAGTCGAAGGTGTGCTGCTGCAGCTCTTCGGCGTTGTTCTTGATCGCCTCTTCCCAGTAGAGGGGCTGCTGGCAGACGATGTCGCGGATCCGCTCCGGGGTCATCAGCTCGGAGATGATCGACGGGAATGACATGTCGTGCTGGCCGTTGATCTGGGTCAGGGTGACGATATCAATCTGTTCAATGACTTCGGCCAATTGATCGTCGGACATGGTTTTGGCGATCAGCTCAAATTTTTCGCTGGCCTGCTTCGGCTCGATCACGGCCAGCTCTTTGATCTCGATGGCGGTAATTTCTATCAGACTGTGCATGCTGTGCCTCAAGTTAGAAACGTACTTCGTCGTACATGTCTTGATCGCCGTCGTCGTCACCATCACCGTTATAGTCGGCGTCAGCGTTTTCCCCGTCGTCATCGTCGTCGTCGCTAAGCTCGTAGTCGTCATCGGCACGGCGGCCACCGCGCGGCTGCGGGCTCTCTTTTGGATGGCAGAGCTGGAACAGCACGGCGCAGGCTTCGATCAGCTGATCTTCGCTCTGGGCCCGCACCGCTTTCACCAGCGGCAGGTCGGCATTATTGAACGCCACCGACACCTTGAACTCG
>NZ_CAWNYS010000314.1:0-2232 GCF_963878295.1 Aeromonas sp. HMWF014
CCACCGCCGGGGCATTTCGCCACTATCTGCTGGCACAGGGGGACGAGGTCGATGGCATCGAGATCCGCACGCTGGTGCCCGTCAATATGCGCGCGCCCGACGACAAGGGGGCCCTTGGCAACCGCTTCGGGCTGGTGGCCCTGGACTTGCCCATCGACATAGCGCACCCGCTGCAACGGCTCCATGCGGTGCGGGATCGGATGCAGGCGCTGAAATCCTCCCTGCAACCGGCGGTGGTGCTGAATCTGCTGGAGGTGATGGGCATGGCCCCCAGAGCGGTGCAGCAACAAGCCATCGACATTCTGTCGGCCAAGGCCAGCGCCGTCATCACCAATGTGCCCGGCCCCCAGCAGACTCTCTATCTGGCCGGTGCCCGCCTGCGCCAGCCCCTGTTCTGGGTGCCTCAGGCCGGTGACATTGGCGTCGGCGTCTCTATCCTCTCCTATGACAACAAGGTGCAACTCGGCCTCATCACCGACAAGAAGCGGGTGCCGGACCCTGAACTCATTGCCCTTCGCTTCGCCGTGGAGTTCGAACAGCTGCTGTTGCTGGTGCTCATGGAGCCGGATCTGCTCTACGATCCCGAGATGCTGGATCAGCTGCTGCACGGCTGAGCCGCTCTGGCACGCCACCGACATGAAACAAAGAGGCCAACCCTGGGGTTGGCCTCTTTCATTGCGCAGTACCGCCGGACTATTCGTCCTCCAGCTCCTCACGGGCGGCTTCCACATCGAGCCGCTCCATGGCATCCACCGGCGCGCACTCGGCCGCCTCGCCGTAGAGCGCCTCGGCGGCCGCCATCTTGCTCTTGCCATGCATCATCACCATGGCATTGGCGTACTCCATGCGAGCGATGGCGGAGTGGGGGATGATGGCCAGCGCCGCCTTGAAGTGACGATCGGCCTCCTCCTTCTTGGCGCCATAGGTGATGCTGCCTATCATGGCACCCAGTTTGTCGATGATCTCCGCATGCCAGGCGCCGAAGGCGATGTGCGCTTCCGCATGGTCGGGCGCCAGCGCCAGCGCCTTGTCCAGACTGGTCTTGATCTTGTCGCCTATGCCGAGCGAGAGTGCCTTGGAGACCGAGATCACCTGGCTGTAACGACCCAGCGCGAGGGCGTGAAAATACCAGGCGTTGGCATTATCGGGCTGACGCTTTTGCAGTCTTTCGGCGTTGCTGGCCGCCAGTTCGAACGCCTCCCGCTTGGCATACTTGTCCTCCAGCAGGTAGCTGGCATGGATCACCAGCGCCTTGTTCACCACGTTGAGGCCAGCGTCACCGGCCTCCAGCCCCAGCGTCACCGCCTGACCAAAGTCGCCGGCATGGTAGGCACGCCAAGCCGCCTGCACCTGTTTGTCGGCAGGCCAGGGCTCGGCATCCCCCTGATGCAGGCGGGCCCAATGTTGCTTGAGACCGGCCCCCGCATAGTCATAGGCCGCTTCCGGCCAGGGGAACGGGGTGAAATCGGACAATTTGGGTTGTGAAGTGGTCATGTTGTTCTCCCTGTTAAAAATCGGAATCCTGTTCGCTCGTCGCAAGAGACGGGCGGTAATGAATGGCGATAGCATCCAGATGGGCACGGGCATTGGGATGTAGGCGAGGGGCCACCAGCTGCATCACCTGAAACACCCCGAGGGCAATGTCAGCATCGGCACGCGGGTGCAACGCCCGCCGATAGGAGATCCAGAACGTACCCACCAGCGCGATATTGGCCGCCAAGGCACCGATCTGGGCGTCGCTGCCCAGCAGCAAGCCACTGCCGGCCAGGCTGTGGCAGATGGCGGCGGCGGTCTGTTCCTTGCGCCGCAGCAGGGCCGAGAAGCGCAGCTCCACCTTGTGGTTGCCGCTCATCAGGGTGCTGATGTCGTAGTAGAAGAAGCGGTACTTCCAGATGAGCTCGAACATCAGGTGCAAAAAGAACCAGATGTCTTCCGTCTCGTCCAGCGGGGGGGTGACAGTGTCGAGCAGATGGGCCATTTCCTGTTCGAACTCGCCGAACAGGGCGTTGACTATCTCTTCCTTGTGATGAAAGTGGTAATAGAGATTGCCCGGACTCATCTCCAGCTCGGCCGCGATGGCGGAGGTGGTGACGGTCGGCTCGCCCAACATGTTGAACTGGGCGAGGGCGGTGGCCAGGATCCGCTCCCGCGTCCGCCGCTTTGGTTTGCTGTCCATGCTACTCCTTCGAATGGCGACGACCCTTGCCGCCATAGCGGCGGGTCAGCCAGTGT
>NZ_CAWNYS010000314.1:2242-9379 GCF_963878295.1 Aeromonas sp. HMWF014
GGAGTCAGCAGGGAGCGCTGCTCATCGGCAAGCGCCCCGAGATCCAGCTCGAGGCCATGTTTGGCGAGAATGGGGCCGAGCTCGGCCCGCCGCTGCCACAGATCCTGACGGGTATGCTGGAAGGCGTGTTCGCACAGATGGCGCCGATCCCGGTAACTGAACACATTGGTAAAGAACATCTCGCCATCGGCCGGGGAGGGCTCAAACAGCAAGGCATCGGCCTGTGGATACTGGTGCTTGTAACGATCCATCCCCACGTGCATGCGCGAGTGGATGATGGCGCGAAAGGTCTGGGCCAGCACTACCGGCAAGCCACTCTCCACCAGACTGGCAGGGTATTCACTCGCCATGCCAGCATCAAACGGTACCAGTGGGTTGATGCAGAACACCAGATCGGCCCCTTCCTGCAGCGCCACCGAGGCGTGCAGCGTCTTGATGAGGGCCCCGTCCACGTAGTAGCGGCCATTGATCAGCGACGGCGGAAACAGACCGGGCAGGGCGGCAGAAGCCTGCACTGCCGCCGAAATGGGCACCTGATCCAGCCCCGGGCTGCCAAAGGCGACCGCATGGCCGGTATCGAGCTCGGTGGCGATGACAAACAGACGGCTCTTGAGTTCACGAAAATCGTTGCTGCGACCCCGGCGAGAGAAGAACTGGGTCAGGATCCGGTCCACCCCGCGACTGTCGAACAAACCGGTCGGGATCGCCTTGGACAAGCCTTGCAAGGAGCCAAGCAGGCTCTTGTGCCAGGGGGCTGAGAGGTAATCGGCCAGACATTCCCAGGCCAGTGGCGGCAAGGAGGAGATCCGCTTCGCGTATTCCCCGAAGGCGGGACGCAGCAGAGTAGAGGGATCAAAAAATTCGCCGCTGTCGTCGCTGAGCAGGATCCGCACCAGCTTGTCGGGGGAGATGCCATTGGCCAACGCCGAGGCGATCACGGCCCCCGAGCTGACCCCCACATAGATATCAGCCTGTTCGAAACGCAGCCCCTTGATGCTGTCGGCCAGAGCGGCGCAGGCTCCGATCTCGTAAATCCCTCCCAGAGGGCCCCCTCCGGCGAGGGCAATCGCAATCGTGCTCATGACATGGCCTCCCTTCTCAAGCAAAACCGGCCCAGCAAGAGGGCATGGGCCGGTGGGTTATGATGCAAGGCCAATCAGGCGTTGCCAGGCAGATTAGAAGAGGGCTGTCTCGCCTTTCTCCTTGACCTCTTCCACTACGCTCTTGACCTCAGTCGCCAATGCCTTGACCTCTTCTTTCACCTTGGCGATGGGCGCTGCGGCAGCTTTCTGCACCGGAGCTTTCTTGACGACGGGTTTCTTGGCCGCCGCAGCAGCCGGTTTGGGCTCCGCGGCTGGCACGTCCTCTTCATCCTGCGAATCGATGAGTTCTTGCACCACCTCGGTCAGCTCGGCCATGCGCTTGGAGAGCTTGTCGATATCCTTGCGGGTCGGGATGCCAAGGCTGGCGACGGCACGGGCCACACGATCTTCGAACACCTGCTCCAAACGGCCCCAGGTGCCTGTGGTCTTGTCCGTCATGGCAGCGATCTTCTCGTCTGCGCTCTGACGAGTACGGGTCTGCAATGCCTCGCCTTCCTGTACCAGGGCTTCGAAGATCTTGCCCCCTTCCTCTTGCGCCTTGGCGTAGGCGCCCAAGCCCGCCAGCCAGATCTGCTGGGTGGATTCCTTGATGGTTGAGGTGAGCTGGTTGTCGGTCACCGAGCTTGCCAGCGCTTTCAATTTCTTGGCCATGATTGTTTCCTTACTGGTGAGTGAGATATAGGTAATGACGACAACCTTGGTACATTCGTTGTGGCATTACTGAGCTTTCATCCTCAGTTTATGGCGAAAAAATAGAGGGTTCTACCTAATAACGGAACAGCCAGTCGTGGTAATTTTGGTCTGGGTCACGAAGATGATGTTCAAATGAACATTTCCATTTGAAGCGTGATATATCTAACGACAACTAACAGCCCAATCAGTAAGGGAAATAAATACCATGGACTATTTCATCACGGGGGGCAGCGGTTTTATCGGCCGCCGGCTGATTAAAAAATTGCTGCAGCGCCCGAATAGCCGTGTGCACTTTTTGATGCGCGCAGCCCATCTTGAGCGGATACCCGCTCTGCTGGACTACTGGGGCGTCGACGCGCAGCGCGCCATTCCGGTCGTCGGGGACATGACCCATCCGCAACTCGGCGTGAGCGTGGCGGAGCAGGAGCCGCTCATCGGCCAGATCGATCACTTCCTCCATCTCGCCGCCATCTATGATCTCAACGCCAAGGCGGGCATTCAGCAGCAGGTCAATGCCGAGGGCACCCGTCAAGCCTTGCAACTGGCCGAACGACTCGGCGCCCGCTGCTTCCATCATTGCAGCTCCATCGCGGTGGCAGGCCTGTTCGACGGCCTGTTTAGGGAAGACATGTTCGATGAGGCCGAGCACCTCGACATGCCCTATTTCCAGACCAAGCACGAGGCCGAAGGCATAGTGCGCAAGGAGAGCACCATCCCCTGGCGCATCTACCGGCCCGGTATAGTGGTGGGGGATGCCAACACCGGCGAGATGGACAAGGTGGATGGCCCCTATTACTTCTTCAAGACCATCCAGAAGCTACGCCGCATGCTGCCGCCCTGGATGCCCGCCATCGGGGTCGAAGGAGGACGCATCAACCTGGTGCCGGTCAACTTCGTGGTGGATGCCATCGATCACATCGCCCACCAGGAGGGAGAGGACAACAAGGCGTTCCACCTGACTGACTCCCATCCGATGCGAGTTGGCGACATGCTGAGCACCTTCGCCCGCGCAGCCCATGCACCCGAGCCCGCCATTCGCATCAATGCGGCCCTGTTCAGCTTCATTCCCCGCCATCTGATGACCATGCTGATGGCGCTGACGCCGGTGCGGCGTATTCGCGATGCGGCGATCGCCGATCTCGGTCTGCCCAAGGATATCTTCCGGCTCATCAACTATCCCACCCGCTTTGACAACCGCGAAGCCCAGCGGGTGTTGAAAGGGACCGGTATCGAAGTGCCGCCACTGCACAGCTATGCCTGGCGGCTGTGGGATTACTGGGAACGTCACCTCGACCCCGAGCTGTTCATCGATCGCACCCTGCGTGGTCGGGTCGAGGGCAAGGTAGTGCTCATCACCGGCGCCACCTCCGGCATCGGCAAGGCCACCGCAAGAAAGCTGGCCGAGGCGGGAGCAACCGTGCTGACCATTGCCCGGGACGAGCACAAGATTGCACAGACCCAGGCCGAGTTTGCCGAGCTGGGCTTGACCCTGCAGGTCTATCAGGGGGATCTGGCTGATCTCGCGCAGGGGGAGGCGATCACCCGGCAGATAGTGGCCGAGCATGGCGGGGTGGACATCCTCATCAACAATGCTGGCCGCTCCATCCGCCGCGCCATCGAGGACTCTTTCGAGCGCTTCCACGATCTGGAGCGCACCATGCAGCTCAACTACTTCGGCACCCTCAAGGTGATCATGGGGGTGCTGCCCACCATGATCGAGAAGAAGAAGGGCCACATTATCAACATCTCCTCCATCGGGGTGCTGACCAATGCGCCGCGCTTCTCCGCCTACGTGGCGTCCAAGTCGGCGCTCGATGCCTGGGTGCGTACCGCGGCGTCCGAGTTTGCCGACAAGGGAGTCAACTTCTCCATCATCAACATGCCGCTGGTGAAAACCCCCATGGTGGCGCCGACCAAGGTGTATGAGCAGGTGCCCATGATGACGCCGGAAGAGGCCGCAGATCTGGTGTGCGACACTATCATCAACAAGCATGTGCGGCTGGCCACCCGTCTCGGGGTATTTGGTCAGGTGATCCATGCCCTGGCGCCACGGGTAGCTCAGGTGATCATGAACACCAGCTTCCGCACCTTCTCGGATCCGAAAGCGGGCGGCGAGTCCAAGGCCTCAGCAGATCAGATGGCAGTATCGACCCTGATCAAGGGCATTCACTTCTGATATCAGAAAGCGTGAAATAAACCGGGGCCTGAGCAATCAGGCCCTTTTTGTTTGTAGCTGGGGGCGGGCGAGCAGGGTCAGCAGCAGGGCCGTGGTGCGGCGCGAGTAGATGAGGGAGAGATGGCCAAGGGCCGAGATCTCGATGTCCTCCATGCCTTCCATGCGCTGACGGGACTGGGGCAGCACAAAGTTGTCATGACTGGTGCGCACCGAAATCCCGGGCACACATAGCGGCACTGCGGCGAAACGCTGCAGCCATCCGGAGCCGGGCTCCATCTCCCGTGCATTGTCTCCAAGACCCATGGCAGCCAGCTGGCTGCCCTGATGCGGGGTCGCTAAGGTGATGAGTTGCGCCACCTTGGCCCCACCGGCCAGGGCCAGGTAGTCACGGCACACCAGCCCGCCCATGCTGTGGCCAATCAGCACCAGCTGAGTGGCGCCGGTGGCGACCAACACCTCATCGATACGCTTGGCCAGCAGGGGGACCATGTCATCGAGATGACCGAAGGGAGGGGTCAGGGTCACGGTGGCGACCACGTGGCCAGCAGCTTCCAGGCGGGCACGCTGCAGCCGCCAGATCCCGCGACTGCAGCCGTAACCATGTACCAGCAACAGGGGCAGGGGAGAAGGGCGGAGCCTGTCAGGCGCCATCAGCAGCCGCTCAAACGGCAGCAACCAAGTGAAGGTGAGCAGATAGGCGAACATCTCCCTGATCACCATGTGCAGCCAGGCACGCAGACCGATGGCGGGAACAGGGTAGAAACGGGAGAAACCCCAGGTCAGCAATACCACCAGGCAGCGCAACCCTAATAGCGCCAGCACCACAAACAGCAAGGAGAGCAGGGGAGAGAGACCAATGGCCAGATGAGCGATGCCCCCGAGGAGCGTCACTTCAACCAGCAGCAGTATGAGCAGTTGTCTTGTTATCGTCATGAGCCCATCATCCGACTTGCGTCAAGTGGATGTCAAATGACCCTTTCATCAATGTGATAACGGCCGCGTAATGGGTCCGACCACCATGATAAAAGCCCGTTGGGCAGGGTTATTTGCAATACTGTATATCCATACATATACTTGTGTTCACTATCATGAGGAGGACGCCACTATGGCCGTTGAGATCAAATATGTTGTCGTGCGTGGGGGAGTGGAGAAGATGACCTTTGCCAGCAAGAAAGAGGCAGATGCCTATGACAAACTGCTGGATACCGCCGATGAGTTAATGACCCTGCTGGCGGGAGCACCTGTCACTCTCGAACCCGAACAGCAGGAGAGCCTGGCCTTCTACCTGGCCGAACAGCGTGATGTACTGCAAAACGTGCTGCGCGGTGGCAAGGGGCAGGGGAGCCCCAAAGAGGAGCCACAACAGGCTGCAGAGAAGATCGATGCCGACAAGCCCAAGGGAAAATCGCTTAAGAGCGTGGCCTGAGAGGCATAGGAGGGATGCCGGGTTAACCTTATCCCAAGGGTATCCGGCAAATCATTCACATATGTAGCATTAAAAATCATTTTTACGGCTGTTTACCCCGAGAATTTTCCAACAGAGGTGCATATCCATTGAATAGCGTCAGAATGGGGTGCAAACCGGTTGCAACGGACAAGGAGGTCTCAAGTAGGTCCTAATCGTTCGTCACACAGTGATGCCGATAACCCCATTTATCGGCATCAGCTTTTGAGCGGGGCTACCGGCCTCCATCCCATGAACCAAGCAAGCACCACCATGACCTCTATATTACTTCCGCCCGCCATGCCGCTGTTTGATGGCCTGGCTCACCTGGAGGCGGGCAACCCCCAAGTCAATCAGTATCTGGCCAACCTCAGCCTGAACAACGTACCCGATGCGGGGCTCGTCTACGAACTGGCGGTCGACTGGCTGCTGGAACAGCGCCACAACGAGAACAACTACAAAACCTACCGCAGCGAGTTGACGACATTTCTGCACTGGTGTTTCAGCGCGCTGGCTATCAGCCCGAAAGATCTGACCCGGCGCATCATGATGCGCTACCTCGACTACTGCCAGGCACCGCCAGAGCAGCTGATTGCCTACCGCAACGTGGCGCAGTTCATTCTCGACAAGGAGTGGGGAGAACGGCTGCCCAACCCCTTGTGGCGACCGTTTCTTGGCAAACGGGAGCTGGGCCGCGAACTGCCATACCGCCTCAGCGAGCAGGCAATGAAAACCAAGCTCGCCATCCTGTCAGCCTTCTTCCAGTTTCTGATCCAGGAAGAGTACATGGACAGAAATCCGGCACTGCTGCTGCAGCGAGTCAAGCGACCGGTCCAGCAGGAGCCCGATGATCAGGGCCAGGCCTTCAGCGAGCTGCAATGGTCTTACGTCATGCAGGCGGCCGACCGACTGGCAACCGAATCACCGGATCAACACGAGCGCAGCCGCTTCCTGATAAGCCTGATGTACGCCTGTTATCTGCGCATTTCGGAAGTGGCCGCCAGACCAGGCTTCACGCCGGTCATGGGCCAGTTTCGCCGCGATGGCAAAACCGGCGTCTGGGGGTATTACATTCCACGCAGCAAGGGTGGCAAGCGGCGCACAGTGGCGGTATCCCATGCCTTGCTGGCGGCCCTCAAGCGCTATCGGATCTTCCTGGGGTTGTCGCCATTGCCAGCACCCAATGAACAGACGCCGCTCTTTGTGCGCCACAAGGCCGCCGCACACCGCCGGGAACAAGGCGAACTCAATGCCAATCTCGGGATCCGCCAACTGCGTGAACTGGTCATGACGGTCATCCAGACTGCCGCGAACCTGGCTGAGCAAGACGGTTTTGCCCAAGACTCAGCCGAAATGCGCAACCTGACCCCGCATTCCATTCGCCACACCGGCATTACCCACGACATCAATCTCAACGGGCGGCCGCTATCCCATGTGCAGGCCGATGCGGGCCATGACAGCATAGACACCACCTCCAAGTACCTGCACACCGGCAACAGCGAACGCCACGAAAGCGCCAACCACAAACCGCTAGACCGACTGCACGAATGAACAGGCAAAAAGTGAGAGATAACAAGTTAAATGGCATGCCAAGTGGCCAACCCAATAGCCAGAATCTGCAGCCTGATAAACCAAGATCTGACACCTCGTTCTTCCCCATAAACCAAAACCGCGCATAATGTTCAGTGGTTATGTTTAGTGCATTCCGCCTGCTAAGGTGC
>NZ_CAWNYS010000315.1:0-8257 GCF_963878295.1 Aeromonas sp. HMWF014
GCCGTACCACGCTCGAAACGTGGTGCTTAACAATGAAGGCTGCGCCGAATTTGTGCTGGTGACCCCACAGGGCGAGTTGCAGCTGACCCTGGCGATCCCCGGTCGCCACAATGTGGCCAATGCGCTGGCCGCCGCCGCCGGTACGCTGGCACTGGGAGCCTCGCTGGCCTCGGTCAAGGCGGGGCTGGAGCAGATGGCGCCGGTCAAGGGGCGTTTCTGTGTTCAGCGCTGGGGCGGTCTGACTTTGGTGGATGATACCTATAACGCCAGCGTGGAATCCGTGCTGGCGGGCATTGATGCCCTGACCGCCATGGGCGGCTTCAAGGTACTGGTGTTTGGTGACATGCGGGAACTGGGTGATGAGTCTGCCGAGCAACATGCCCGGGTGGGCCGTCATGCCCGCGAGTGCGGTCTGGATGCCGTGCTGACAGTAGGAGAACATAGTCGCCATACCGCAGATGCCGCGGCTGGCCGACATTTCGATAACAAGGCGTCGTTGTTTGAAGTGCTTGCGCAAATGATAAATACACATCAAGAAATTTCGATTCTGGTCAAGGGTGCCCGCGGCTCCCGCATGGAAGATATCGTCAAGATGGTCGTTGACCGTCAGGAGTCAGCCACATGCTAGTCTGGCTGGCGGAACTGCTCACCCCGCATTTCACCTTCTTCAACGTCTTCTCCTACCTGACGTTTCGCGCCATCCTGTCGATCATCACCGGCCTGGTGGTGGCGCTCTGGATGGGGCCGCACCTCATCCGCCGTCTGCAGATCATGAAGTTCGGCCAGGTGATCCGCAACGACGGTCCCGAGTCCCATCTGAGCAAGAAAGGCACCCCGACCATGGGCGGCCTGATGATCATTGCGGCCATTTTCATCTCTGTGCTGCTCTGGAGCCGTCTCGACAACCCCTATGTCTGGCTGGTGCTGTTCGTGCTCGGTGCCTACGGTGCCATCGGCTTTGCCGACGACTACCTCAAGGTGGTGCGCAAGAATACCGACGGTCTGATCGCCCGTTGGAAGTACTTCTGGCAGTCGGCGGTCGCGCTGGGCGTGGCTGTGTTTCTCTACGCCACGGCCACCCACGATGGTCAGACCCAGCTGGTGGTGCCCTTCCTCAAGGATGTGATGCCGCAGCTCGGTCTGATGTTCATTGTGCTGACCTATTTTGTCATCGTCGGTACCTCCAACGCGGTCAACCTGACCGACGGACTGGACGGCTTGGCCATCATGCCGACCGTGATGGTGGCTGGGGGGTTCGCGCTGATCGCCTGGGCCACCGGCAACGTCAACTTCGCCAACTACTTGCACATTCCCTACGTGCCCTATACCTCCGAGCTGGTGATCGTCTGTACCGCCATTGTCGGGGCGGGTCTGGGTTTCCTCTGGTTCAACACCTACCCGGCCCAGGTCTTCATGGGGGACGTAGGTTCCCTGGCTCTTGGCGGCGCGCTCGGCACCATAGCCGTGTTGGTGCGCCAGGAGTTCCTGCTGGTGATCATGGGTGGTGTCTTCGTGATGGAGACTGTCTCCGTGATCCTGCAGGTGGGCTCCTACAAGCTGCGTGGCGTGCGGATCTTCCGCATGGCTCCGATCCATCACCATTATGAGAAGAAGGGCTGGCCGGAGCCGCGCGTCATCGTGCGCTTCTGGATCATCACCCTCATGCTGGTGCTGCTCGGTCTCGCCACCCTGAAGGTGAGGTAAGCCATGGTCATCATCATAGGACTCGGCAAAACCGGACTCTCCTGCGTCGATTACTTCCTCGGCCGTGGTGTCACGCCTTTGGTGATGGATACCCGCGCCAACCCGCCGGGCAAGGATCAACTGCCCGCCGAGGTAGCACTGATCCAGGGACTTGACGGCGATCTGCTCAGGCAGGCGCACATGATAGTCGCGAGCCCGGGCATCGCCCTGGCGACCCCCGAGCTGAAAGCCGCGGCCGAGTTCGGGGTGAGCATCGTCGGCGATATCGAGTTGTTCGTGCGCGAGGTCCAGGTGCCAGTCATCGCCATCACGGGTTCCAACGGCAAGAGCACTGTCACCACGCTAGTGGGCGAGATGATTGCCGAGGCGGGCCTCAAGGTCGGCGTCGGTGGCAACATAGGGATCCCGGCGCTGGAGCTGCTCAAGCAGCCGATGGATCTCTGTGTGCTTGAGCTCTCCAGCTTCCAGCTGGAGACCACCCACAGCCTGCGTGCCGCCGCCTCCGTGGTGCTCAACCTCTCCGAGGACCACATGGATCGCTATCAGGGCATGGACGACTACCGCGCCGCCAAGATGGAGATCCATCAGCATTCCCAGCACATCCTGATCAACCGCGACGATGCCCAGACCCTGCCCGATGTGGGTCAGGTGTGGCAGAGCTTCGGCCTCGACTGCAACGGCTATGGCCGCTGCCTGCTGGAGGGACGCCCTTGGTTGACCCTGCACGGGGAGCCACTGCTCGCGGTGGACGACATGAAGATCGTCGGTGCCCACAATCAGGCCAATGCCCTGGCCGCCATGGCCCTGTGCGATGCGGTAGGCATTCCCCGCGAACCACAACTGGCCGTGCTGCGCCGCTTCGAAGGCCTGCCCCACCGTGCCCGCTTCGTGCGGGAGGTGAACGGGGTGCGCTGGATCAATGATTCCAAGGCCACCAACGTGGGGGCTACTCTGGCTGCCGTTGCCGGTGTGCGCGAGTCGGTCAAGGGGCGCCTGTTGCTGCTGGCCGGTGGTCAGGGCAAGGGCCAGGACTTTGGCCCGATCCAGGCGCTGCTGGGCAACCAGATCGATCACATGTACTGCTTCGGTCAGGATGCCGAGGTGCTGCTGGCTCTGGGCGAGCAGACCGAGCAGGTCGCCTCCCTCGAGGCCGCCGTTGCCAAGGCTGCCGCCGATGCCAGACCTGGTGACTGGGTGCTGCTTGCGCCTGCTTGCGCCAGCCTGGATCAATTCACGTCTTTTGAAGCGCGCGGTGATCGTTTCACCGAGCTGGTACACACCTTATGAACGCCCTTAGCGCCGTCGCAGGTGTGCTGAAACGCTGGTTGTTACCTGCGCGCCCGGCGGGCCTCTACGATCGGCAACTGGTGGTGCTGGCACTGGCATTGATGGCGGTGGGTCTGGTGATAGTGGCCTCGGCTTCGATCCCGGAGGGGATCGCCATCAACAACGATCCCTTCATGTTCGTGAAGCGCCACGGCCTCTTCCTGGTGATGGCGCTCGGCATCTCCTGGTTCGTGCTGCAAGTGCCCATGGCCCGCTGGCAACACTACAACGGCCCCATGCTGGTGCTTGCCATCATCATGCTGGTGCTGGTGCTGCTGGTGGGGCGCAGCGTCAACGGTTCCATCCGTTGGCTGCCGCTCGGCCCCTTCAACCTGCAGCCGGCCGAGTTCGGCAAGCTGGCCCTGTTTGTCTATTTGGCGGGCTACCTGGTGCGCCGCCAGAACGAGGTGCGGGAGCGCTTCATCGGCTTCATGAAGCCGATGGCGGTGCTGTTCGTGGTGGCCATACTGCTGCTGGCTCAGCCCGACCTGGGATCCGTGGTGGTGATGTTTGTCACTTCGCTGGGTATGTTGTTCTTGGCGGGGGCGCGGCTGGTGCAGTTCATCGGCCTCATCCTGGTGGGGGTGGGAGCCGTGGTGACCCTGATCATCGTCGAGCCTTACCGGATGCGACGGGTAACCTCCTTCCTCGACCCTTGGGCCGATCCGTTCGGCAGCGGCTACCAGCTGACCCAGTCACTGATGGCGTTCGGTCGTGGCAGCTGGTTTGGCGAGGGACTTGGCAACTCCATTCAGAAGATGGAGTACCTGCCGGAGGCGCATACCGACTTCGTGTTTGCGATCCTGGGCGAAGAGCTGGGCTATGTGGGCGTGCTGGGCGCGCTCTTCCTCATTTTCGCGCTGGCGTTCAAGGCACTCAAGCTGGGGCACCAGGCACTGGTGGCCGAGCGCTTGTATGAAGGCTACCTGGCCATCGGTATTGGCATCTGGTTCAGCTTCCAGACCTTCGTCAACGTCGGTGCTGCCAGCGGCATGATGCCTACCAAGGGGCTGACCCTGCCGCTGGTCAGCTACGGTGGTTCCAGTCTCATCATCATGATGGTGGCGGTGAGTATGTTGATTCGTATCGATTTCGAGCTGCGTCAGGCCAGTGCTCAGGCGCGCGTGCGGGAGGTTTCGTGAGCAAGACTCTGTTGGTGATGGCGGGCGGAACCGGGGGCCATGTATTCCCCGGCTTGGCCGTGGCAGATCGCCTCAAGGCCCAGGGCTGGACCATCCACTGGCTCGGCACCGCCGACCGGATGGAGGCCGAACTGGTGCCTGCCCACGGTTATCCCATCTCCTTCATCGACATTCAGGGGGTGCGCGGCAATGGCATCAAGCGTCTGCTTGCAGCCCCCTATCGCATCGTCAAATCCGTGCTGCAGGCGCGCCGAGTGCTCAAGACCATACGGCCTGACGTAGTGCTCGGCATGGGGGGGTTTGCCTCCGGCCCGGGTGGCGTGGCAGCCTGGCTGTCCGGCATCCCCTTGCTGCTGCACGAGCAGAATGCGGCGGCCGGCCTGACCAACAAGCTGCTGGCTCGCCTTGCCCAGCGGGTGCTGATGGCGTTCCCGGGGGCGTTTGCGCCTAGCCGTCGTACCGCTGTAGTGGGCAATCCGGTGCGCCCTGAGGTGGTTGCCTTGCCGGATCCGCAGCTACGCAGCGGCGCAGAGCCACTGCACCTGCTGATCGTCGGTGGCAGCCTGGGGCCCGAGTGCTCAACGAACAGGTTCCGCCAGCCGTTGCCGCTGCCGGTGTCCCCATTGCGGTGCGCCATCAGTGCGGCAAGGGCAACCGGGAGGCTGTCGCGCAGGAGTATGCCAATCAGGGCGTTGAGGCCGAGGTGAGCGAGTTCATCAAAGACATGGCTGATGCCTATGCCTGGGCCGATCTGGTGGTATGCCGCGCGGGGGCCCTGACCGTCTCCGAAGTGGCTGCAGCCGGAGTTGCCGCCATTTTTGTGCCACTGCCCCATGCGGTGGATGATCACCAGACCCGCAACGCCCTGACCCTGGTCGATGGCGGCGGTGCTGAATTCCTGCCCCAATCCGAGCTGACCACGGCCTCGCTGGCCGCACGCCTCAGCTGGCTTGCCGGACGCAGAGAAACCCTATTGAACATGGCCCAAGCTGCCCGTCGCGTCGCGATTACCGATGCCGCCGAGCGGGTAGCCGATGAGTGTAAACGACTCGCCACTGGGCAGACTGAGAGAACATTATGACCAAGGTTGAACTGGCAAAACTGCGTACTGTGATCCCCGAAATGCGTCGCGTGCGTCGCATCCACTTTATCGGCATAGGTGGCGCCGGTATGGGCGGGATCGCTGAGGTGCTTGCCAACGAAGGGTATCAGGTAACAGGCTCGGATCTGGCCCGCAATGCGGTGACCGAGCGGCTGGCGTCGCTGGGGGCTCATATCTTCGTCGGCCACAGCGCCGAGCATGTGAGCGAGGCGAGTGTGGTGGTGGTCTCTACCGCCATCAAGCAGGACAACCCGGAGCTGCTGGCCGCCCGCGAGCTGCGCATCCCGGTGGTGCGCCGCGCTGAGATGCTGGCCGAGCTGATGCGTTTCCGCCATGGCATCGCCATCGCCGGCACCCACGGCAAGACCACCACCACCAGTCTGGTGGCGAGCATCTATGCCGAGGCTGAGCGTGATCCGACCTTCGTCATCGGCGGCCTGCTCAACAGCGCCGGCACCAATGCTCGTCTGGGCAGCAGCCGTTATCTGATCGCCGAAGCGGACGAGAGTGACGCCTCCTTCCTGCATCTGCAGCCGATGGTATCCATAGTGACCAACATCGAAGCGGATCACATGGATACCTACGGCGGTGACTTCTCCCGGTTGAAAGCCACCTTCATCGACTTTTTGCACAACCTGCCCTTCTACGGTCTGGCCGTGGTGTGTGTGGATGATCCCGTGATCCGTGGCCTGATGCCCGAGATCGCCCGCCCGACCATCACCTATGGTCTCTGCGATGATGCCGACGTACAGGTGCTGGACTTTGTGCAGACCAGCAATCGCAGCCGTTTCCGGGTCCGTCGAGCGGGCGCTGGTGAGCTGGAAGTGACCCTGAACCTGCCAGGCATCCACAATGCGCTCAATGCCGCCGCAGCGATTGCGGTCGCTACCGAAGACGGGATCGGCGATGATGCCATCATCCGTGCGCTGGCCAAGTTTGAAGGCGTGGGTCGCCGCTTCCAGCAATATGGTGAATTCGAGACTGGCCGCGGTAAGGCCATGCTGGTGGACGATTACGGTCATCACCCGAGCGAAGTGAAGGTCACCATCAATGCCGCTCGCGCCGGTTGGCCCGAGAAGCGCCTGGTCATGGTATTCCAGCCGCACCGTTATACCCGCACCCGCGACCTCTACGAGGACTTCGCTGATGTGCTCTCCAAGGTAGACGTGTTGGTGATGCTGGAGGTCTATGCCGCCGGTGAAGAGCCCATACCGGGGGCTGATGGCCGCGCCCTGTGCCGTTCCATCCGCTCCCGTGGCAATCTGGAGCCCATCTTTGTCGCGACCCCGGACGACGTACCCTCAGTGCTGGCAGGACTGGTCGGAGAGGGGGACCTGGTGTTGACCCAGGGGGCGGGGAACGTCGGTGCGCTGGCACGTCGTCTCGGCGAGATGAAATTGAGCATTGAGAGCATGAAATCCGGCGCCTGAGGGCCCAATCAGTATTTTGACCGCCAAGCCGGGGCCTATATAATGGCGGACCGGTCTGTAAAGGGCCGGCATGGCGCGTTAAACGGGGAAAGATCGGGTGGAGGCAAGGGCACAAGGGCGCACCAAGGGTGGCTTCATCGCAGGGGTGGCATTTTTCATCCTGGTCATGTGGGGCTTCTACCAGACAGCGCTGGATGTTAAAGGTTGGCTGACGGATGCCAATCGGTTGCCCATGAGCGAGTTGTTGCTGCAGGGGCAGCACCAGTATTTGCAGACCGACGAGTTGCGTAACGCCGTGCTGGATGGTGCCGAGCTGCGTAACTTCTTCGAGTTGGATGTAAACGAATTACAGGCGCGATTGAATGCCTTACCTTGGGTGGCCCAGGTCTCTGTACGCAAGAAGTGGCCAAACAAGATCAAGGTCTATCTCACCGAGCAGGCGGTAGCGGCACGCTGGAATGGCAACCGCTTCGTCAACACCAAGGGTGAGGTGTTCAGTGCGCCGGACAGGGTGAAGACCCCCCTGATGCAGCTATCCGGGCCGGAAGATCAGGCCGTTAAGGTACTGGAAGCCAGCCGTCAGTACGAGGCGCAGCTGGCAGCCAAGGGATACAAGCTGCTGGGAGTGAATCTGACTCCCCGCCATGCCTGGGAACTGACCCTGGATGGCAACATTCAGCTGTTTTTGGGGCGCTCGGATATAGCGCTTCGATTGCAGCGGTTTATCGATGCTTTTCCGATCATCGAACCCCGTGAGCAGGTTGCTTATGTGGATCTTCGATACGACACCGGAATGGCAGTTGGCTGGAAGAAGAACGAAGAGAAAGTGAATGACCAAAACCGCAGATAGAAATCTGATTGTCGGACTGGATATCGGCACAACCAAGGTGGCGGTTCTGGTTGGCGAAGTGCTGCCAGACGGTGAGCTCAATGTCATCGGCATGGGCAGTCACGCCTCTCGTGGCATGGATAAGGGCGGGGTCAACGATCTTGATTCCGTGGTCAAGTCCCTGCGTCGTGCGGTGGAAGAGGCCGAGATGATGGCCGACTGCCAGATCAGCTCCGTGTATCTGGGGCTGTCCGGCAAGCACATCGATTGCCGCAACGAAACCGGTATGGTGCCCATCTCCGATGAGGAGGTGACCCAGGAGGACGTGGATAACGTCATCCACACCGCCAAATCGGTGCGTTTGTCCGATGAGCTGCGGGTGCTGCATGTGCTGCCCCAGGAGTTTGCCATCGACTATCAGGAAGGCATCAAGAACCCGGTCGGTCTGTCCGGGGTTCGTATGGCCGCCAAGGTGCACCTGATCACCTGCCACAACGACATGGCCCGCAACATCGAGAAATGTGTGGAGAAGGTCGGTCTGCGGGTGGATCAGCTGATTTTCTCCGCGCTGGCTTCCAGCTATGCCGTGCTGACCGAAGACGAGAAAGAGCTGGGTGTCTGTGTGGTGGACATTGGTGGCGGTACCATGGATATGTCGCTGTTTACCGGCGGTGCCCTGCGCCACACCAAGGTGATCCCCTACGCTGGCAGCACTGTGACCAGC
>NZ_CAWNYS010000315.1:8267-39171 GCF_963878295.1 Aeromonas sp. HMWF014
CTGGACGCAGAAGCGATCAAGGTGCGCTACGGCTGCGCCCTCGGCCGTCTGGTCAGCAAGGAAGACAATATTGAAGTACCCAGTGTCGGCGGTCGTCCGGCGCGTAGCCTGCAACGGCAGACACTGGCCGAAGTGATTGAGCCCCGTTACACCGAGTTGCTCTCCATGGTGAATGATGAGCTGGTGCGGGTACAAAGCGAATTGAAAGCGCAGGGGGTCAAGCATCAGTTGGCCGCCGGTGTGGTTTTGACTGGCGGCGCTGCCCAGATCGAAGGCATTGTGGAGTGTGCAGAGCAGATCTTCCAGAGCCAGGTCCGGGTAGGGGAGCCCATGAATATACGGGGATTGAGTGATTATGTGCAGGCGCCTGTGTACTCGACCGCGGTCGGGCTATTGCAGTACGGCCGCACCCATCAATCTTCAGGCAGTAACAAGGAATATGCCGCCAAAGCAAGCGTCGGTGGGCTGGTCAAACGGGTCAGCAACTGGTTGCGTGGCGAGTTTTAAGAATTTTGCTGAGTCAGGCAAATAAAGCGGAGAGACAACATGTTTGAATTTATGGATAGCCACACTGACGAAGCCGTCATTAAAGTGATCGGTGTAGGTGGCGGCGGCGGTAACGCGGTCGAGCACATGGTTCGTCAAAACATCGAAGGTGTCGAGTTCATTACCGTCAACACCGACGCCCAGGCTCTGCGTAACTCCAGTGCCAACACCACTCTGCAGATCGGCGGTGGCATCACCAAGGGTCTGGGCGCCGGAGCCAATCCGGAAGTGGGTCGTGATGCGGCCATGGAAGACAGGGAAGCGCTGCGTGAGCTGCTGACCGGTGCTGACATGGTGTTCATCGCCGCCGGCATGGGTGGTGGTACCGGTACAGGCGCTGCGCCGATCGTGGCCGAAGTAGCCCGTGAGATGGGCATACTGACAGTTGCTGTCGTAACCAAGCCGTTCTCCTTCGAAGGGAAGAAGCGGATGGGCTTCGCCGCCCACGGCATCGAAGAGCTCTCCAAGAACGTCGACTCCCTGATCACCATCCCCAACGACAAGTTGCTGAAGGTGCTGGGTCGCGGTATTTCCCTGCTGGATGCCTTCAAGGCTGCCAACGACGTACTGCTGGGCGCGGTACAGGGCATTGCCGAGCTGATTACCCGTCCGGGCTTGATCAACGTCGACTTCGCGGACGTGCGTACCGTGATGCGTGAAATGGGTACCGCCATGATGGGTACCGGTTCCGCCACCGGCGATGACCGTGCCGAAGAAGCGGCTGAGAAAGCCATCTCCAGCCCGCTGCTGGAAGACGTGGATCTGGCCGGTGCCCGTGGCATCCTGGTCAACATCACCGCAGGCATGGACATGACCATCGAAGAGTTCGAAACCGTGGGTAACGCGGTCAAGGCCTTCGCATCCGAGAACGCCACCGTGGTGGTGGGTACCGTTATCGATCCGGAAATGCACGACGAACTGCGTGTGACCGTGGTTGCCACCGGTATCGGTGCCGAGCGCAAGCCCGACATCACGCTGGTGAAGAACAACATGGTACAAGAGCGTCCGGCCCGTCAGCCCCTGATCAGCGAAGCCCTGCAGTCTCGCGTGATGGAAGAGGCCCCGGCCAAGGTGGTTAACGCCGAGCCGCAAGCTCGTCGCGAACCGGATTATCTCGATATTCCTGCGTTCCTGCGCAAGCAAGCTGACTAAGCCCCTAATGGCACTAGTTTGTTTGTTGTTTAAGGAATGTGCTAAGATGGCCTGCCACGACCATCTGGTCCGGAATATGAGCTGTTAAGCGGATACGCCCATGATTAGACAAAGAACCTTGAAAACGAGTGTCCAGGCCACTGGTGTGGGCCTGCATTCGGGCCGGAAAGTCACAATGACGTTCCGTCCGGCGCCTGTTAACACAGGGATCGTTTACTTGCGTACCGATCTTGATCCTGTGGTGGCGCTGCCAGCCAATGCCGATCAGGTGCGCGATACTGTGCTTTGTACCGCGTTGGTCAACGAAGCCGGTGTCCGTGTCTCTACCATTGAGCACCTCTCTGCTGCGCTTGCCGGAATGGGGATCGACAACCTCTATGTCGAGGTTGACGCACCCGAGATCCCGGTGATGGACGGCAGTGCGCACCCCTTTATCTACCTGCTGCAAGAAGTCGGTATCCGTGAGCAAAATGCGGCCAAGCAGTTTGTGCGGATCAAGCAGAGCATCCGGGTTGAAGACGGCGACAAGTGGGCGGAATTCCACCCTTATCGCAATGGCTTCAAGATGGATCTCGAGATCGACTTCCAGCATCCGGTATTTGAAGGACGCAACCAGCGTTGCGTGCTGGATTTCTCCGGTGCTTCTTTCGTGAAAGAGATCAGTCGTGCCCGTACTTTCGGTTTCATGCGTGACATCGAGTACCTGCGTTCCCAGAACCTGGCGCTGGGCGGAAGCCTGGAAAACGCCGTGGTGTTGGATGACTATCGGGTACTGAACGAAGATGGTCTGCGCTATGAAGACGAATTCGTCAAACACAAGATGTTGGATGCGATCGGTGACCTGTACATGTGTAACCGCAGCATCATTGGCGAATTCCGTGCCTACAAGACGGGTCATGCCCTGAACAACATGCTGCTGCGTGCCTTGCTGGCCAAGCAGGAGGCCTGGGAACTGGTGACCTTCGAGGGTGAGGGCGATAAAGCGCCCATCGCTTACTACGATAACGGTCTGGTTCTGGCCTGATAGCTGTGCAACGGAACGTCGGTCCTCTCTCCGCACCGACGTTCCGTCATTTATTGACTCCATCCTTTAATACCGATTATCTCCCGGTTTTATTCCCCGTGCTGGCTCCTGGCCTCACCTGACCGAGCAGACAGATTTCTATGAGCATTACCCTGATCCTCAACGGCAAGCAGCGACGCAAGTTGCACTTACCCAAACAACGTCTGGCCTGGGTCGGCGGTATCCTCTTCACTGTATTGGCCCTGGGCGGTGGTTGGCTCTGGCAGAGCTGGCACCAGAAAATGGAGGCGCTGACAGTCGCGCTGGCCATGGCCGAACAGCAAAAAAACACGCAAGGGGCCGATGAAGCCCGCGAACAGCTTGCCATGCTGGCCGCCCAGGTGGGCACCATGCAGGGGCAGCTGGGTCGTCTCAATGCGCTCGGCGAGCGGCTGACCGAGCAGGCAGACCTCGATCCCGAGGAGTTCAATTTCAAGGAGTTGCCCCCCATGGGCGGCCCTTCCTATGATGCGGATCTGGAAGTCAACCTCAATGAGTTGCAGGATTCCATGAAGCATCTCAGCCAGCAGCTCGGCAGTCGTGAAGAGCAGCTGTCGGTACTTGAATCTTTCATCATGAATCACCATATAACCGATGCCGGTTTTATTTCCGGATCGCCGGTCAAGCAGGAGCGGGTTTGGGTCTCCTCTGGCTTCGGTGGTCGGGTCGATCCGTTCAACGGTCGCGCCAAGATGCATAAAGGGGTGGATTTCCGTGGCAAGCCCGGTACTCCTATCCTGGCCACGGGCCAGGGCGTCATCAGCTGGGCAGGTCGCCATCCGGAATTTGGCAACATGGTGGAGATCAACCATGGCAATGGCCTGGTGACCCGCTATGCCCACAACTCCAAGTTGCTGGTCGAAGTGGGCACCCTGGTCGATCAGGGCCAGAAGATTGCCTTGATGGGACGCACCGGTCGCGCGACCGGGGTCCATTTGCATTACGAAGTGTTGAAAGATGGTCGTCAGGTCAACCCCGCACGCTTTCTTAATGCCAGACGGGGTTAGGTTTTTTTCTCCAGGTTCCAGTGACGGAACATGTATATAACCAGAAATAGTTGGTACCCATGATTAGCACACTGCTCACCAAGATTATCGGCAGCCGGAACGACAGAACGCTCAAGGCTTTGCGCAAAATTGTAAAACAGATCAATGCGATGGAGCCTCAGTACGAGGCCCTGTCCGATAGCGAGTTGCAGGCCAAGACAGCTGAATATCGTCAGCGTCTGGAGCAGGGTGAGACGCTGGAGCAGCTGCTGCCGGAAGCGTTCGCCACCGTGCGTGAAGCTTCCCGCCGGGTGTTTGGCATGCGTCACTTCGACGTGCAGCTGATCGGTGGCATGGTGCTTGACTCCAACCGCATCGCCGAGATGAAAACCGGTGAAGGCAAGACGCTGACGGCGACATTGCCGGCGTATCTGAACGCCCTGAGTGGTCGCGGTGTGCACGTGGTGACGGTGAACGACTACCTGGCCAGGCGCGATGCCGAGGCGAACCGCCCCCTGTTCACCTTCCTCGGCATGACGGTCGATTGCAACGTGCCAGGCATGGATGCGTCCCAGAAGCGTGACGCCTACGCCGCAGACATCACCTACGGTACCAACAACGAATTCGGTTTCGATTACCTGCGCGACAACATGGCGTTTTCGCCGGAGCAGCGCGTGCAGCGTCCGCTCAACTACGCGCTGGTGGATGAGGTGGATTCCGTGCTCATCGATGAAGCTCGTACCCCGCTCATCATCTCTGGTCCGGCCGAAGACAGCTCAGCCCTCTATATCCAGGTTAACAAGCTGATCCCTGAGCTGATCAAGCAGGACAAGGAAGACACCGAGGAGTACACGGGTGAAGGTCACTACACGGTGGACGAGAAGAACCGTCAGGCCCTGTTGACCGAAAATGGCCAGATCTTCGTGGAAGAGCTGCTCAAGCGAGAGGGTTTGCTGGCAGAAGAGGACTCCCTGTTCTCCGCCACCAACATCAGCCTGCTGCACCATGTCAATGCCGGTCTGCGTGCTCACACCCTGTTTGAGCGCAACGTCGACTACATAGTGCAAAAAGGCGAGATCGTCATCGTCGATGAACACACGGGTCGCACCATGCCGGGCCGTCGCTGGTCCGATGGCCTGCATCAGGCCGTCGAGGCGAAGGAAGGGGTCAAGATCCAGAACGAGAACCAGACACTGGCCTCCATCACCTTCCAGAACTACTTCCGTCTCTATGACAAGCTGGCGGGGATGACGGGTACTGCGGATACCGAAGCCTTTGAATTCCAGCAGATCTATGGCCTGGATACCGTCGTTATCCCGACTAACAAGCCGATGGTGCGCAAAGACATGGGCGATCTGGTCTATCTGACCGCTCAGGAGAAATACGCTGCCATCGTCGAAGATATTCGCGGTTGCGTCTCCCGTGGTCAGCCGGTGCTGGTGGGTACTGTCTCCATCGAAAACTCCGAGCTGCTCTCCGGTATCCTGACCAAGGAGGAGATCCCGCACAAGGTGCTGAACGCCAAGTTCCACGCCATGGAAGCTGAGATCGTCGCTCAGGCTGGTCAACTCGGTGCCGTCACTATCGCCACCAACATGGCTGGTCGTGGTACCGATATCGTGTTGGGTGGCAACTGGCAGGCAGAGATTGCCCAGCTGGAGAATCCGAGCGACGAGCAGATCAGCGACATCAGGGCTGCCTGGCAGATCCGCCACGATGCCGTGCTGGCTGCCGGTGGTTTGCACATCATAGGTACCGAGCGCCACGAATCCCGTCGCATCGACAACCAGCTGCGCGGTCGTTCCGGTCGTCAGGGTGACCCCGGTTCCTCGCGCTTCTATCTCTCCATGGAAGATACCCTGATGCGGATCTTCGCCTCCGATCGTGTCACCGGCATGATGAAGAAGCTGGGCATGGAAGAGGGCGAAGCCATCGAGCATCCCTGGGTGACCAAGGCCATCGAAAACGCCCAGCGCAAGGTGGAAGGTCGCAACTTCGACATCCGCAAGAGCCTGCTCGAGTTTGATGACGTGGCCAATGACCAGCGCAAGGTGGTCTATGAGCAGCGCAACGAGCTGCTGGACACCAACGACATCTCCGAGACCATTCACGTCATCCGTGACGACGTCTACGGCGCCGTGATCGACGAGTACATTCCGCCCCAGTCGCTGGAAGAGATGTGGGATGTACCGGGTCTGGAAGCGCGTCTTAAGGCCGACTTCGCGCTGGATCTGCCGCTGCAGCAGTGGCTGGCAGAAGATGACAAATTGTATGAAGAGAAGCTGCGCGAGCGCATTCTGGACGAAGCCAACAAGCTTTATGCCCACAAGCAGGAGATGGTTGGTATCGATGTGCTGCGCAACTTCGAGAAAGCCGTGATGCTGCAAACCCTGGATGGCCTGTGGAAGGAGCATCTGGCGGCCATGGATCACCTGCGTCAGGGTATCCATCTGCGCGGTTACGCCCAGAAGAACCCCAAGCAGGAGTACAAGCGCGAATCCTTCGATCTGTTCACCCAGATGCTGGAAACCCTCAAGCGCGACGTGGTCAGCATACTGAGCCGGGTACAGGTGCAGGGACGTGATGTGGAGGCGCTGGAAGAACAGCAACGCCAACAGGCGGAAGCCGCTCCCCACACTTACACCCATGCTGCCGCAGAGAGCCAGCTGGCCGATGAAGAGGCCGATGCCAAAGAGGGTCACACCACCTTCGTGCGGGACGAGCAGAAGGTCGGTCGCAACGATCCCTGCCCCTGCGGCTCCGGCAAGAAATACAAGCACTGCCATGGTCAGTTGACCTGATCTGTCAGTGACGCTTCAATGCACCGCCTCCGGGCGGTGCATTCATTTAAGGGCGGCAAAAGGAGAGGGACTGGATGAGCAAGATGCCGACAGGATGGGATGCCGGTGCCCATGAGCGCTGGCTCGGAGGCCAGCGACAGGCGGCGATCCAGCAGTTGCTGGTGCGACTGAACGGTGCCGCAGTCAAACCTGTGGCATGGCAGCTGCAGTTTGCCTATTACCTCTTCCTGTGTGATGACCCTGCCTCTGCCGCGCAAGTGCTGGAGATGACTCACCAGATGGCACCCGAGAATGACGAGGTGCTGCGCAATCTCGGCATCAGTTTGTCGCGCTCGGGACAATACGAGCGGGCGGTCGAGAGGCTGCAGATCCTGCTGGTACGAGCGCCGGCGGATTTCCATGCGCTGGACGCGCTCTGCGCCTCGCTGGCCAAGCTGGGGCGTCATGCTGAGGCGGCAGTGGCAGGCACCAGAGCGCTGACCCTGAAAGATCGTGTGGCCCGATATCAGCCCGGCGACTGGTCGTTACCCGACGATGAGCCGTCAACCTGGCTGGCGAGCCGTGAAAGCAAGCAGGATGTCATCGCTTTCTCCCTGTGGGGCAAGGCTCCTCGCTATCTTCGAGGGGCTATCGACAACGTACTGGCGGCCACCTATCTCTACCCTGGGTGGCGTGTGCGCTTCTATGTGGATGAGAGTGTGCCGTCGGCAATGGTGACTTGTCTGCAGGAACTGGGGGCCGAGGTGCTGGTGCAAGCGCCCGGTCAATCCCAGCGTCAGCGTCTGTGCTGGCGCTTCCTGGTGGTCAATGACCCGCAGGTGGGACGCTTCCTGGTGCGGGATGTAGATTCAGTGCTGAGCGTGCGAGAGCGTGTCGCCGTCGATGACTGGCTTGTATCGGCGCGCTGGTTTCATATCATGCGGGATTGGTGGAGTCACACCGATCTGGTGTTGGCGGGCATGTGGGGAGGGATCGCTGGCGTTCTGCCGCCGTTGACCCCCTTGCTCGATGCCTATCAACCCGAGGCGATGGAAACGCCGAACATCGATCAATGGTTTCTACGCGACACGCTTTGGGGCTATCTGGCCCAGAGCTGTCTGGTTCATGATCGCTGCTTCACCCCGCCTGGGGCGCTCCCCTGGCCGCGTCCCGCTCCCGATGGGGGTGAGCATGTGGGGCAGGATATCTTTACGGCACAAGGGGAACGCCAGGCCCGCCGGTTGGCCCCCTGGATGACCAAATTGCCGTGTTTACGTTGAGGACAATGATGGAACAGAAAAAACGGCTCTGGGTGGCGGTTGGCGTCATCGAGAATGAACGGGGCGAGATCTTCATCGCCAAGCGCTCTTCAGACCGCCATCAGGGCGATCGCTGGGAGTTCCCGGGTGGCAAGGTGGAGGCGGGGGAAGACCTGCTCACCGCACTGGACAGGGAGCTGTGGGAAGAGATTGGCATCCGGGTACTGGATTGTGCCCCCTTCATGGAGCTGCATCACGACTACCCAGAGAAGCAGGTGTTGCTGGATATCTGGAAGGTGACCCGTTTCAGCGGTGATCCGTTCGGCAAGGAGGGTCAGGCGTGTCTGTGGGTGCCGCTGGCATCGCTGCATGAATACCGGTTCCCGGATGCCAACGGTCCTATCGTCGCGCGGTTGCAGGCCTGTTTGACCGTCTGATGCGGTGTAGCTGGTCGCGCGGATATGACAGAGATGAAAAAAGGGCCTTGCGGGCCCTTTTTGTGTGCGGCTCATTGCCACTGCTCACCCTCTTCCGGGTAAGGCAGCAGGTCCGGATTGATGGGGCCGGGGATACGCTTCTCCTCGTTGGCCCACTCGCCCAGATCGATCAGCTGGCAGCGCTTGCAACAGAAGGGGCGAAACGGGCTCTGTGGACCCCACTCCAGCTCGGTTTTACAGGTCGGGCATTTTATCTTGGTGACCATTCTTGCTCCTTAGCAGCAGGCGAGCTGGAAGGGGACATCGCCAATCTGCTGTTCTGCGGTTGGCAGAAAGCGCAGGGCGAAACGGTTCTTGTGGCCGCTCAGCGTCGGATAGCACTGCTGGGCGCCGGGCAGGCGGATCCGGATCAGCTCGGCACTCTCGGCGGTATCCTGGAAGAAACCGTTGGTGGCGATCTGATCGCTGAAGTTGCCTGATTCGCGCCACAGCCGCAGCAGCAGGGAAATGGCATTCATCAGCAGGTTGATGTCGCTGAGCCACAGCTGCATTTGCTGATGGCGAGCGGCAGCCGGGGTGCCGAGCCAGTGGTGCAGCTGCGGCACATCGAAGGCGCAAAGACCGCCAGGGATGGAAAAGCGCTGACGGATGGCGCCGAGCTGCCGATCTTCTTTCAGTCTGGCGCCCGGACGTGGGGCACTGAGCAGGTTGCGAGAGAGCTGGGTGCTCTCCTGCTGCATCTGCTTGATCTGTTCCAGGTCGACATCCGGCAGGCTGGCCCAGTGACTCAGACGCTGGCCTAGACGTTCCAGATCCTTGATAAGATCGGCGCGCAGATCACCACGCTCCAGCAGCTCTTGCAGATCGAACAGCCCCTTGAAGAAGGCGATGTGTGCCCAGGACTGGTCACTCTCCAGATTGTCGCGGATCTGGGAAAACAGGGACTCCAGACGAAGATAGGTCCGGCTTTTTTCATTGAGGGGAAAATCGTAAATCATGCCTAATCCTGGCCAGCCATAAACCGGCCTAGTGTACTCACACTTGACGGGGTTGTTGAGAGGCAAATGCGAGATATGTTTCGTGCAGCGCCAAAATCCGCGTTTTAATCGCCATTTGGCTGCCATTGTGGTTATCGATGACATCATCCGCCGCTGCGAGCCGCTCCGACCGGCTTGCCTGGGCTGCGATAATCGCTCGGGCCTGCTCGGCCGATACCCCATCCCGGCGGCAGGTGCGCTCAATCTGGGTTGCTTCATCCACGTCGATCACCAGTACCCGGTTGGCCAAGCCAGTGAGTTTGTTCTCCACCAGCAGGGGCACCACCAGCAGGCAGTAGGGCGAGCGAGCGGCGGCGCACTGGCGCAGCATCTCCTGACGGATCAGGGGGTGAAGCAGGGCATTGAGCCAGGCCTTGGCGTTCGGTTCGCTGAATACCCGCTCCCGCAGGCTGCGTCGATCGAGCTGGCCATCGGGGGCGATGACATCCGGACCAAAGTAGGTTGCGATGGCGGCAAGGGCCGGGGCGCCGGGTTCCACGACGTCGCGAGCGATGACGTCCGCATCCACTACGTCTATGCCCAGTGCGGCAAATTGGTTGGCTATGGTGGTTTTACCGCTACCAATGCCACCTGTGACTGCGACTACATACATGGGGCAGATCACCTTTTTTAGAGGAAAGTCGTGAGATACCAGCGGGTGATGCTATCGCCCCACAGCAGCGCAATCCAGCCCGCGACAGCGAGATAGGGGCCAAAGGGAATGGGTTTGCTCTGATGGTGGTTGCGCAACAGGATCAGGCCTATGCCCATGAAGGCACCGACCAGGGAGGAGAGCAGCAGCACTATGGGCAGCGCTTGCCAGCCCAGCCAGGCGCCCAGCGCGGCCAGCAGCTTGAAGTCACCATAGCCCATGCCCTCCTTGCCAGTGAGCAGCTTGAAGGCCCAATAGAGGCTCCATAGCACCAGATAACCGGTCATGGCGCCGATCACCGCATCGCCAAGCGATACAAAACCGCCCAGCATGTTGAACAGCAGCCCGCCCCACAGCAGGGGCAAGGTGAGCTGGTCCGGCAGCAGCATCTTGTCGAGATCGATAAAGGTGAGGGCCACCAGCACCCAGGTCAGTAGCAGGGCTGCCAGCGTGCCCCAGCCGGGGGGAACCGTCATGGCAACGGCAACCGAGAGCAGGGCGGTCAGCAGCTCGACCAGCGGATAGCGGGCCGATATGGGAGTCAGGCAGCCTCGGCAGCGACCCTTGAGCCAGAGCCAGCTTAGCAAGGGGATGTTTTCCAGTGCTGTGATGGGGTGATGGCAGTGAGGGCAGCAGGAGCGTGGCACCATCAGGTTGTAGGGCGGCTCGTCGCCCCCCGCGTCATCAGGGGTGAAGTAGCTGTGATATTCGGCCTGCCACTCCCGTTCCAGCATGATGGGCAGGCGATGGATCACCACGTTGAGAAAACTGCCGATCATCAGGGAAAAGAGAAATACCAGCGAGAAATAGAGCCAGGGCAAGCTGTGTGCCAGCTCGAGGAGAAGTGTCATAACCAACCGTCTGTCATGAAATGGGGGAAAGGGCATGCGTTTTTTCAGCGCATACCCTCGTGAATCAGCCTACTACGTCACCCAGCTTGAAGATGGGCAGGTACATGGCCACAACCATGCCGCCAACCAGCACCCCCAGCACTACCATGATGAGGGGCTCTAGCAGGCTGGTGAGGCCGTCGACCAGATCGTCCACCTCCTGCTCAAAGATGGTTGCAACCTTGGAGAGCATATCATCGATGGCACCGGACTCCTCGCCGATCATCACCATTTGGATCACCATGTCGGGGAAGAGATCCACAGTACGCATGGCCACGTTGATCTGCATGCCGGCGACCACCTCGTTGCGAATTGCCATGACGGCGGTGCGATAGACATAGTTGCCGGAGGCACCTGCGGCCGAGATCAGTGCATCCACCAGCGGGATCCCGGCGGAGAAGGTGGTGGAGAGGGTTCGGGCGAAACGGGCCATGGCCGCCTTGTGCAGTATCATGCCGACCACAGGTATGGTGAGGATGAACTTGTCGGTGTTGTCTTTGACCTTCTGGGAGGCGCGCCATGCCCGTACATAGAGGAAAATGGCGAGTGCAGTGCCGCCAAAGATGACAAACCACCAATGCTGCATGAAGCGAGAGATGCCGATGACAACCTGGGTGAAGATGGGCAGTTCGGCACCGAAGCTCTTGAAAATATCCTCAAACTGCGGAATGACGAACAGCAGCAGTATGGAGGTGACAACGATGGCAACCAGTATGACCATGGCCGGGTAAAACATCGCCTTCTTGATCTTGGACTTGAGCGCCTCCGACTTTTCCCGATAGGTGGCGATCCGGTCATAGATAGTCTCCAGCGCACCGGATTGTTCCCCTGCCTCCACCAGATCACAATAGAGCGCATCAAAGTGGCGGGGATGGCGGCGCAGCGCCTCGGACATGGGGGTGCCGGTTTCCACGTCGGCGGCGATCTGTCCCATGAGTTCACGCATCGCGGCTTTTTCGTGGCTGCGGGCGATTATCTGCAGGCTCTGTACCAAGGGGACGCCAGCGGAAAGCATGGTAGTGATTTGACGGGAGACGATGGCAATATCCATCGGCCTGATCTTGGCACCACCCTTGGAGAATAATCCCTGGCTCTTCTTGCTCACCCTGGTGACGTTGACACCCTGCTTGCGCAGCTCAGCTTTGACCGTGTTGATACTGTCGGCCTGCAGCTCACCGGAGACCTTCTGACCTTTGCGGTTCACTCCGCTCCAGCGGAAGGAGAAGACTTTCTTGGGGGCATTCTGTTTCTGCGTTAGCGTTGCCATCACTGCGTCCTGCAATTGGGCTCTGGTATCCCGCTCAACACCTTGCTATGCGGGTTGCCTTGGCTTGATGGAAATCCTCAGGAGTGCCGGCTGGGCGATACCTGGATGAATCAGCTTGATCGATATGCACTGTCAGTTGGTGGTCACCCGATTGATTTCTGCCAGGCTGGTCACTCCCAGACGAGCCTTCTCAAGGCCGGATACACGCAGAGTGCGCATCCCCTCTTTTTGGGCAATGGCTGCAATTTGCAGCGAGTTGGCACCTTGCATGATCAATTTTGCAATGTTTTCAGACATTAGCATGATTTCGTAGATACCGACCCGCCCCTTGTAACCACCCGAGCAATCCTTGCAGCCCACGGGTTTGAACAGGCGCAGCCCGGCGGCCAGCTGCTGCTGGGTGAATCCCAGATCCAGCAGCTCGGCTTCTGGTACTACTTCGGGTGTCTTGCAGTGATCGCACAGCTTGCGGGCGAGTCGCTGGGCCATGATCAGGGTCACCGAGGAGGCAATGTTGAAGGCGGGCACCCCCATGTTCATCATCCGGGTTAGTGTCTCGGCGGCCGAGTTGGTGTGCAGGGTGGAGAGCACCAGGTGGCCTGTCTGGGCGGCCTTTATGGCGATTTCGGAGGTTTCCAGATCCCGGATCTCCCCCACCATGACCACATCGGGATCCTGGCGAAGAAACGAGCGCAGGGCGCTGGCGAAGGTCAGCCCTGCCTTTGGGTTGACTTGCACCTGATTGACGCCGGGCAGATTGATCTCCACCGGATCTTCGGCGGTGGAGATGTTCACCTCTGTGGTGTTGAGAATATTAAGACCGGTGTAGAGGGAGACAGTTTTGCCCGAGCCGGTGGGGCCTGTGACCAATATCATGCCCTGCGGTTTGGAAAGGGCGTGCAGATATTGCGCTTTCTGCCGGTCGTCAAAGCCGAGCTGCTCTATGTTGAGCCGCGCCGCCGAGGAGTCCAGCAGCCGGATGACAATCTTCTCACCCCACATGGTGGGCAGGGTGTTGACCCGCATATCCATCGACTTGTTGCGGGACAGTTTCAGCTTGATGCGGCCATCCTGCGGCAGCCGTCGCTCGGCAATGTCGAGCCGTGCCATGACCTTGAGGCGGGCGGAGAAGCGGTTGGCCAGATTGACCGGTGGCGTCGCGATTTCGTGCAAGATGCCGTCGATCCGGAAGCGGATGCGGTATTTGGCCTCATAGGGTTCGAAGTGCAGATCGGATGCGCCACGCTTGATGGCATCCATCATGATCTTGTTAATGTATTTGACGATGGGGGCATCGTCGTCAGCGGTATTGACGCTCTCATCCAGCCGGGAGTTTTCGTCCGAGACTTCCAGCTCGGAGATCTCGGATTCGTCGATGTCCTCCATGCCGAGGGCTTCCTGCTCGCTCTCCAGCAGTTTGCCGATGGCGGCCGTCAGCTTGTTCTCCTCGACCAGCAGCGCCTCGGTATGCAGCCCGAAGCTGAAGCCAAAATCCTCCAGCGCCGATACATTGGTCGGATCCGACATGGCGATATAGAGGGTATGGCCCTGGGTGTAGATGGGCAGCACATGGTGTTTCTCAATCAGCTTCTGATTGAGGTATTTCTGCGGTATCTCGGCCAGGTCGAATGCGGCAAGATCCAGCAGAGGTACCCCATACTCCAGCTCACAGAAATCCGCCAGCGTCTTGCTGTCGAGGATCTCGTTCTCTATCAGAAAGGTTACAAAGGGTTTGCGCTGGGCCTTGGCTTGGCTCAGATAGCGCTGGGAGTCCTCTTCACTGATCAGGGAAGAGGCGGCCAGGCTTAACGCCAGGCCGCTATTGGGGCTAGAGGTCATGCGTTAGCATTTACCATCGGTTCTACAGGAACCAGAAATATTCCAAAGTACTTGTGCTCCTGGTGTCACAGCACCAGAAGTCACTAAGTCATAAGTTGAACTATCAAGAGCTGTCGTAGCAATACCAGAAATCGTGATAACACCTGCAGCATTTGTAACTGTTACATCACTCAAATTAGTTGTTGCACCAGCAGACACCGCTGCTGTTCCTGCGGCAGCACAGTCAGCACCGATGCTCCCTGCTGCACCAGTGTAGCCCTGTACGCATACTTCCACGGCAGTCTTCCCTGGCCCAACTGCGGATATAACTTCAGTAAATTTGGCTCTCTTTGTGTAACTCTGATATGCCGGCAGCGCGATGGCGGCCAGAATGGCCACGATCGCGACCACGATCATCAGTTCGATAAGGGTAAAGCCTGATTGTTTCTTCATGTCAAATGTCCTTTTGTCCTTGGTTCCTGGGCAGTGGTGGTGGAAAAATATCCACCCGTCAATATCTTATCCGAGCTGTCCGGCTTGGCAACAGAGGTGTGGCCTTTGTTAACAACCTTTTTATCATTTAATAAAAATTTGATATAAATCATAGACAAAGATTCTGTGCGAACTCTTTTTAACTGGCGGGATAGGATCCATCATCACACTCCTTTGCTGAGGGAGTCAGCATAAAGAAAAGGCGCCTATGGCGCCTTTTGCAAGTCCTTCATCTTGTTATATGTCACGGTGCAATCCTGCGACTGTGACACTTCCCCGGCTAGATAAAGCGCATCGAGAGATCCAGTGCTCGCACATGCTTGGTCAGCGCCCCTACCGAGATAAAATCGACGCCGGTGGCGGCATACTCCGCGAGTGTGTCCAGCGTGACATTGCCAGAGACCTCCAGCTTGGCACGGCCCCGATTGAGGGCCACGGCTTCGCGCATCATGGGCACATCGAAGTTGTCCAGCATCACTATGTCTGCGCTGGCCATCAGCGCCTGGTCCAGCTCGGCCAGCGATTCAACCTCCACCTCGACCGGTTTGCCCGGATTGAGGCGGCGCGCTTCGCTGATGGCTTCGCTTATGCCGCCGCAGGCAAGGATATGGTTCTCCTTGATAAGGTAGGCATCGAACAGGCCGATTCTGTGGTTCTTGCCGCCGCCGCAGGTCACGGCATATTTCTGGGCGGTGCGCAGCCCCGGCAGAGTCTTGCGAGTATCGAGCAGGCGGCAGTAGGTGCCTGCCAGCTCGGCCACGTAGCGGGCGGTGAGGGTGGCGACACCCGAGAGGGTCTGCACGAAGTTCAGTGCGTTGCGCTCGCCGGTCAGCAGCACACGGGCCGGACCATGCAGGCGGAACAGCTCCTGATTGGGGGTGAGCCGTTCGCCATCCTGTACTAACCACTCCACTTTTACCTCGCCACCGAGCTGGACGAACACCTCATCCACCCAAGGTTGGCCACAGAATACGCCAGCTTCGCGGGTGATGACTCGGGCGCTGGCCAGGCGATCCGCCGGGATCAGCTGGGCCGTGATATCGGCGCTGGCATCCGGTTGGTCCAGCGTGGTGAGGGCTTGACCCAAGTCTTCGAGTAGTGCGGCGCGCACGGCGCAGCGGATGTCCTGTTGTAACATGCCTGTTATTCCTGCAAGGGTCTGAGAAGCAATTGTCTGTCTTTCTGACGCAATTCCAGCCGGCCCAGGGCATTCATGCCCACCAGGATCACGTCCCCGTCGGCCGCCGGATTGATATAGATAGGCAAATCGTACAAGGTCAGCGGACCCATCACCAGAGTTTCAATCTGGCCGGTCTGCACCTGAATCGTACCTGCTGCCGTGTTGACCAGGCTGTTGCCATTGGGGCTCAGGCCGATGCGCTCGGCCACCTGACGTGGCACAGTGACCCGGGTTGCCCCCGTGTCCAGCAGCAGTTGCACCGGTTGGCCGTTGATGGCACCCTCCAGTCGATAGTGGCCGCTGGCATCGGCCTTGAGCAGCAGGTCGCCGCTGGCGGTGACTGTGGGTTGCGAGCGGGCGTGAAAGTAGAGGGTCAGCAGCCCCATCAGAGAGAGCCAGGCCAGCAACCAGAAGCGGCGCGCTATCGGGTGCATATCCTTTCCAGAGTTGAACAGAAGATGGTTCAGCCTATCACAGTTGCCTTGGTGGATTGAGAGGATTGCGAGGAGCCTGAGAGACGGATCGCTTTGTTGCCCATCCGGCGCTATCACATGTGTCATTCCATTGCAGATTGAGTAGATGATGACCCAGCCTAAAACAGTTTTTTCCATTGATTCAGACGGTTGGTGTGAGCAGGCCCGCAAGGTGCCGTCACCGCACTACAACGAGCGGACCAGTTTGGACGATATCTCCCTGCTGGTGGTACACGGCATCAGCCTGCCACCAGGGGCGTTCGGCGGTCCCTGGATCGACGATCTCTTCATGGGACGGCTGGACCCTGGGGCGAACCCTTACTTCGCTGGCATTCATCAGCTGCGGGTCTCGGCCCACTGCCTGATCCGGCGGGACGGCGAGCTGGTGCAATACGTGCCATTTGGCGCACGTGCCTGGCATGCCGGGATATCGAGCTGGGAGGGAAGGGAGGCCTGTAACGATTTTTCCATCGGCATTGAGCTGGAAGGGACCGATGAGCTGCCCTACAGCGATGCACAATATGAGGTGCTGGTGGGGCTCAGTCGAACCATATCCAGCCATTATCCTGCCATTACAGCGCAACGAATTGTCGGTCATTGCGATATAGCGCCAGGGCGCAAGACAGATCCGGGCGGAAGTTTCGAATGGAATCGATATAGAAAAATGCTCAACTTTAAGTGATTATTCTAAAACAAAGTTAGTGTTTTTAAAATCAATGGCTTGCCTTTATGGCAGGCCATTTTATTGTGCTGTTGAACAAATGTTACCTGTGAGCCAGCTCAAAAATATTGGTCAGACCAATTTCTATGCGCCACATCATAAATCCCTCCATTTACCCCTTAGGTGGCAAGGTTGAACCTTGATTCAGATCATCTTTTGGGTGGACTTTTCCCAAGTCCTCTGCTAATTTTCGCCCCATTCATGAAATTGGTAATACCAATTTAACAAAGTAGCCTCATGCCCTATCTCAAGATAACTCAACCCAAGCTGGCCGACGCCATCGTCGCCGAGCTGGAAAGCATGATTTTGGAAGGCAGTTTGCAGCCGGGCCAGAAGTTGCCGCCCGAGCGGGAACTCGCCATCCAGTTTCAGGTGTCGCGCCCCTCCCTGCGCGAAGCCATCCAGCGCCTGGAAGCCAGAGGACTCTTGTATCGCCGTCAGGGCGGTGGCACTTACGTACAAAATGCCTTGAGCAAGGGGATTGCAGATCCCCTGTTCGAGCTGCTCAGCACCCACCCCGAGGCCCAGTATGACCTGCTGGAGTTTCGTCACGCACTGGAAGGCATCTGTGCCTACTATGCTGCGTTGCGGGGGACGGAAGCCGATGCCGAGCGTATTCGTCAGGCGCAGTCCGCCATTGAGGAAGCTGGCCAGCAAGGTTCGCTGGTCACCGAATCCGCCGCCGTGACCCAGTTCTATCTGGCGGTGGCCGAGGCGTCCCACAACGTGGTGCTGCTGCACCTGCTGCGGGCCATGGGCCCCATGCTTGAGCAGAACATTTTACGCAATAACGAAATTTTGAATCGCCGTCCGGGAGTGGTAGCCAAGATCCGTCGCCATCGTGCGCATCTGATCGAGGCTATCCTGTCGGGGGCTCCGGAGCGGGCCAGGGCTGCTTGTCATGAGCACCTGGCCTTTATCGAGGACACCTTGTTGGATATGCAGAGGGAAGACAGCCGGATCCAGCGATCCATGCGTCGGATCCGTCAGCAGGAAAACTAATCCCACAAGGCTTTATTGTCGAATTCTTGCGCATCTTAACCGCCGTGCAATAACAATAGGAACCAGCCATGTCTGATATCCTGAAGAACGATGTGGACCCGATAGAAACGCTGGAGTGGCTTGCCTCTCTGGAATCCCTGCTGCGTGAAGAGGGTCCGCAACGCGCTCAGTTCATTCTTGAACAGCTTGCCGAGAAAGCCCGCGTAAGCGGTGTGGATGTAGCTGCCAAGGCGAATCGCGACTACATCAACACCATCCCGTCCAGTGACGAACCGGCTTATCCGGGCGATCTGGAGATGGAACGTCGCATCCGCGCCATCATCCGCTGGAATGCCATGATGATAGTGCTGCGCGCCTCCAAGAAAGACCTGGACCTCGGCGGTCACATGTCTTCCTTCGCTTCCTCCGCGACCATCTACGAAGTCTGCTACAACCATTTCTTCCGCGCTCGCAGCGAGAAGGACGGTGGTGATCTGGTTTACTTCCAGGGTCACATCTCCCCGGGCATCTACGCTCGTGCGTTCGCTGAAGGTCGTCTGACCGCAGATCAGCTGGACAACTTCCGTCAGGAAGTGGACGGCAAGGGTATCCCTTCCTATCCGCACCCGAAGCTGATGCCGGACTTCTGGCAGTTCCCGACCGTCTCCATGGGTCTGGGCCCCATCGCCGCCATCTATCAGGCTCGCTTCCTGAAGTACCTGACCGACCGTGGCATCAAAGATTGCTCCGAGCAGACCGTTTACGCCTTCCTGGGTGACGGCGAGATGGACGAGCCGGAAGCCAAGGGCGCCCTGACTGTTGCCGTGCGTGAAAAGCTCGACAACCTGGTGTTCGTGGTCAACTGCAACCTGCAGCGTCTTGACGGTCCTGTTGTCGGTAACGGCAAGGTCATCAACGAGCTGGAAGGGCTGTTCGCAGGCGCCGGCTGGGATGTCACCAAGGTTATCTGGGGTCGCAAGTGGGATGAGCTGCTGAAGAAAGACACCTCTGGCAAGCTGATCCAGCTGATGAACGAAACCGTGGATGGCGACTATCAGACCATGAAGTCCCGTGATGGCGGCTACGTGCGTGAGCACTTCTTCCACCGTTACCCGGAAACCGCCGCACTGGTCAAAGACATGACCGACGAGGAGATCTTCGCCCTGAACCGCGGTGGTCACGACCCCCGTAAACTGTTTGCCGCTTTCTCCAAAGCCGCAGCGACCAAGGGCAAGCCGACTGTCATCCTGGCCAAGACCATCAAGGGTTATGGCATGGGCGAAGCGGCCGAAGGCAAAAACATTGCTCACCAGGTCAAGAAGATGGATCTGGGCTCTGTGCGTCACCTGCGCGATCGTTTCAACCTGCCGGTCACCGACGAGCAGCTCGAAGCGCTGCCGTACCTGAAGATCGAAGAGGGTACCGAAGAGCACAAGTACCTGCACGCTCGTCGCGCAGCGCTCAAAGGCTATGTACCGACCCGTCTGCGTGAGACCACCACTCAGCTGGACATCCCGGCGCTGGAGACCTTTGGTCCCCTGCTGGGCGAGCAGGCTCGCGAGATCTCCACCACCATGGCGTTCGTGCGTTCCCTGAATGTGCTGCTGAAAGACAAGTCCATCGGCAAGCGCATCGTCCCTATCCTGGCTGACGAAGCCCGTACCTTCGGTATGGAAGGTCTGTTCCGCCAGATCGGTATCTACAGCCCGCACGGTCAGCAGTACACCCCGCAAGACCGCGACATCGTCTCCTACTACAAGGAAGACAAGCAGGGTCAGGTTCTGCAAGACGGTATCAACGAGCTGGGCGCCATGTCCTCCTGGCTGGCTGCTGCGACCTCTTACAGCACCAACGACTGCCCGATGATCCCGTTCTACATCTACTACTCCATGTTCGGCTTCCAGCGAGTCGGCGACATGGCGTGGGCAGCCGGTGACCAGCAAGCCCGTGGCTTCCTGCTGGGCGCGACCTCGGGTCGTACCACCCTCAACGGCGAAGGTCTGCAGCACGAAGATGGTCACAGCCACATCCTGGCGAACACCATCCCGAACTGCATCTCCTATGACCCGTCCTACGCCTATGAAGTGGCGGTGATCGTACAGGACGGCCTGCGCCGTATGTACGGTGAGAACCCGGAGAACGTGTTCTACTACATCACCACCCTGAACGAGAACTATGCGATGCCGGCCATGCCGGAAGGCGCTGAAGAGGGTATCCGCAAGGGTATCTACAAGCTGGAAACCGTTGCCGGCACCAAGGGCAAGGTACAGCTGCTGGGTTGTGGTTCCATCCTGGGCCATGTGCGCACCGCTGCCCAGATCCTGGCCAGCGAATACGGCGTGGGTTCCGACGTGTTCAGCGTCACCTCCTTCAACGAACTGGCCCGTGACGGTCAGGACGTGGATCGCTGGAACATGCTGCACCCGACCGCCGAGGCTCGCGTACCGTACATCGCTACCGTACTGGGCTCCGACGCTACCATCGCCGCGACCGACTACATGAAGTCCTTCGCTGATCAGGTCCGTGCCTTCGTACCGACCGAGCATTACCGTGTACTGGGTACCGACGGTTATGGCCGTTCCGACAGCCGTGCCAACCTGCGTCGTCACTTCGAAGTGAACGAATTCTACGTGGTGGTTGCTGCCCTGACCGAACTGGCCAAGCGCGGCGAAATCGACAAGCAGGTTGTGGCCGACGCCATCGCCAAGTACGGCATCGATGCCGACAAGGTCAACCCGCTGTACGCGTAAGAGGATCAAGAGCCGTGTCGGGACAAGCTGCCCGGCATGGCCTTGCAAAGGTTAACGCGAGATACGCGTGAGGGCGGTCAGTCAGTCACGCGGATACACGCAAGAGGATAAAGCACTATGTCCAAACAGATTATGGTTCCGGATATCGGCGCCGATGAAGTTGAAGTCACCGAGATCATGGTGGCCGTGGGTGACAAGGTCGAGCTCGACCAGTCCCTGATCGCCGTAGAAGGTGATAAAGCCTCCATGGAAGTCCCGGCACCGGCTGCCGGTATCGTCAAAGAGATCCTGATCAAGGTGGGCGACAAGGTTGCCACCGGTTCCCAGATCATGATCTTCGAAGCGGAAGGCGCAGCTGCGCCGGCGCCTGCTCAAGCCGCCGCTGCACCGGCTGCTGCTGCAGCCAAAGACGTGCACGTCCCCGACATAGGTGATGATGAAGTCGAAGTGACCGAGATCATGGTTGCCGTGGGCGACATGGTTGAAGCTGACCAGTCCATCATCGCGGTGGAAGGTGACAAGGCTTCTATGGAAGTCCCTGCGCCGTTCGCGGGCCGCGTGGTCGAGATCAAGGTTGCCGCTGGCGCCAAGGTCTCTACCGGTTCCCTGGTGATGGTATTTGAAGTGGCTGGCGCTGCGCCTGCCGCCGTTGCCGCGCCGGTTCAGGCTGCCGCTCCGGTGGCTGCTGCCCCGGTGGCCGCCGCTGCCAAAGAGGTCAATGTACCTGACATTGGCGGTGACGAAGTCGAAGTGACCGAGATCATGGTCGCCGTGGGTGACAAGGTCGACGCCGACCAGTCCCTGATCGCGGTGGAAGGCGACAAGGCCTCCATGGAAGTGCCTGCACCGTTCGCCGGCATCGTCAAAGAGATCAAGGTGAAGGCGGGTGACAAGGTCTCCACCGGTTCCCTGATCATGGTATTCGAAGTGGCTGGTGCTGCTCCGGCCGCCGCAGCTGCCCCGGTTGCTCAGGCTGCCGCCCCGGTTGCTGCTGCCCCTGTTGCCGCTGCTCCGGCTCCGGTTGCCCAGGCTGCTGCCGCTTCCGACTTCGTTGCCAACGACGCCTACGTACATGCCGCCCCGGCCGTACGTCGCCTGGCCCGTGAGTTCGGTATCAACCTGGCCAAGGTGAAAGCCTCCGGTCGCAAGGGTCGCATCGTCAAAGAAGACGTGCAGGCCTATGTGAAGGATGCGGTCAAGCGCGCCGAGTCCGCCCCGGCAGCCGGTACCGGCACTGGCAACGGCATGAGTGTCCTGCCGTGGCCCAAGGTTGACTTCAGCAAGTTCGGCCCGGTCGAAGAGCTGGAACTGACCCGGATCCAGAAGATCTCCGGTCCTGCCCTGCATCGCAACTGGGCCATGATCCCGCACGTCACCCAGTTCGACGAAGCCGATACCACAGATCTGGAAGCGTTCCGCAAAGAGCAGAACCTGCTGGCCGAGAAGCAGAAGCTGGACGTGAAGATCACCCCGCTGGTGTTCATCCTGAAAGCCGCCGCCAAGGCCCTGGAAGCCCATCCGCGCTTCTGCAGCGCCCTGTCCGAAGACGGCAGCAAGCTGATCATGAAGAAGTACATTCATATCGGTGTGGCAGTCGACACCCCGGGGGGCCTGGTGGTGCCTGTGGTGCGTGACGTCAACAAGAAGGGCATCTACGAGCTGTCTCGCGATCTGGCCGAGATCTCCAAGAAGGCCCGTGCCGGCAAGCTGACCGCTGCCGACATGCAGGGCGGCTGCTTCACCATCTCCAGCCTGGGTGGCATCGGTGGTACCAGCTTTACCCCGATCGTCAACGCGCCGGAAGTGGCCATCCTGGGCGTATCCAAGTCCGAGATGAAGCCGAAGTGGAATGGCAAGGAGTTCGTACCGCGCCTGATGCTGCCGCTGGCCCTGAGCTATGACCACCGTGTCATCGATGGTGCTGATGGAGCCCGCTTCATCACCACCATGAGTGGTGTGCTGTCCGACATTCGTCGACTGGTCCTGTAAGTGAGAGGGCGGGCCCAGAGCCTGCCCTTTTTACTTCTCATTTCATTAACAGGATTGTAAACTTGCCCCGTTTTTTCACGGTTGCAGCCGCTTTGTTTGGCATTGAGTCGGCATAAGACTGCGCCGTCCGGGGATATATAAGAACGACAAAGAGGTCATGATGAGTAAAGAAATCAAAACTCAGGTCGTAGTACTGGGTGCTGGCCCTGCCGGTTATTCTGCTGCTTTCCGTGCTGCCGATCTGGGTCTGGATACCATTATCGTCGAGCGTTACTCCACCCTGGGTGGCGTCTGCCTGAACGTGGGTTGTATCCCGTCCAAGGCGCTGCTGCACGTCGCCAAAGTCATTGAAGAAGCCAAGGCGCTGTCCGAACACGGCATCATCTTCGGTGCCCCGCAGACCGACATCGACAAGGTCCGCCTGTGGAAAGAGAAGGTCATCAACCAGCTGACCGGCGGTCTGGCTGGCATGGCCAAGATGCGTAAGGTGCAGGTTGTTAACGGCTTCGGTAAATTTACCGGCCCGAATACTCTGGAAGTGGAAGGTGCCGACGGCAAGACGACCGTGACCTTCGACAACGCCATCATTGCAGCTGGCTCCCGTCCGGTAAAACTGCCTTTCATCCCCCATGATGATCCGCGCGTATGGGATTCAACCGATGCGCTGGAACTGACTTCCGTACCGGGCAAGCTGCTGGTTATCGGTGGTGGCATCATAGGTCTGGAGATGGGTACTGTGTACTCCTCTCTGGGTTCCGAGATCGATGTGGTGGAATTTGCCGACCAGCTGGTACCGGCTGCCGACAAAGACATCGTCAAGATCTACACCAAGCGCGTGGCCAAGAAATTCAACATCATGCTGGAGACCAAAGTCACCGCAGTTGAAGCCCGTGCAGACGGTCTGTATGTCTCCTACGAAGGCAAGCACGCCCCGGCCGAGCCGGTACGTTACGACAACGTGCTGGTTGCCGTAGGCCGTGTGCCGAACGGCAAGCTGATGGATGCCGAGAAGGCCGGCGTTGCCGTGACCGAGCGTGGTTTCATCGAGGTGGACAAGCAGCTGCGTACCAACGTGGCTCACATCCACGCCATCGGTGACATCGTTGGTCAGCCGATGCTGGCCCACAAGGGTGTTCACGAAGGCCACGTTGCCGCCGAAGTGATCGCTGGCAAGAAGCACTACTTCGACCCGAAAGTGATCCCGTCCATCGCCTACACCGAGCCAGAGATGGCCTGGGTTGGTGTGACCGAGAAGGAAGCCAAGCAACAAGGGCTGAACTTCGAAGTGGCCACCTTCCCGTGGGCTGCTTCCGGTCGCGCCATTGCGTCTGATTGCTCCGACGGTATGACCAAGCTGATCTTCGACAAGGCGAGCGGCCGTGTCATCGGTGGTGCCATCGTCGGTACCAACGGCGGTGAACTGCTGGGTGAAATCGGTCTGGCCATCGAAATGGGTGCCGACGCCGAGGATATCGCGCTGACCATCCATGCTCACCCGACTCTGCACGAGTCAGTGGGTCTGGCTGCCGAAGTGTTCGAAGGTTCGATCACCGACCTGCCGAATGCCAAGGCCAAGAAGAAAAAGTAATTTTCTTCTTCCACTTGTATAAAAAGCCGCTCGTAAGAGCGGCTTTTTGTTTTCTCTGTATCACACAAACTTTTCTAAAGCCGAATAAGCTAAAGACAGGTTTTAGCGCTGACGAGAGAAAACTGATGCTAAAGGCTCCTATTCCACCCGATGAGGCATTGCGACTTGACGCCCTGCGTCGGCTCTCTTTGCTTGATACCGAGGCCGAGGAGCGGTTTGACCGGCTGACCCGCATGGCCCGACGGGTGTTTGATGTACCTATCGCGCTGGTGAGCCTGGTAGATGAAGAACGCCAGTGGTTTAAATCCTGTATCGGGTTGGAGGTCAGTGAGACCGCGCGGGATATCTCATTCTGTGGTCACGCGATCATGGGTAATGAAACCTTTATCGTACCGAATGCCTCGCTCGATCCCCGTTTTGCCGACAATCCGCTGGTGGTGGGTGGGCCTGGCATTCGCTTTTATGCCGGACAGCCATTGCGGATCGCCAACGGCTGCAAATTGGGGACGCTCTGCATCATAGACACTGTGCCGCGGGTCTTGAGTGATGAAGATGTGGGTCTGCTCAAGGATCTGGCGGCGATGGTGGTGCAGGAGCTCGAAGCGGTGCAACTGGCCACCATTGATGAGCTGACCGGTATCTCCAATCGGCGCGGGTTTGTGATGCTGGCAGAGAAAAGCCTCTTGCTGGCAAGTCGAGTGCAAATGCCACTGTCGTTGCTCTATCTGGATCTCAATGGCTTCAAGGGGATCAATGATCGGTGGGGACATGCGGAAGGGGATCGCGCCTTGATTGTCTTTGCCAGTTTGCTCAAGCAGGCTTTTCGGGGCGCCGATGTGTTTGCCCGTATGGGAGGAGATGAGTTCGCCGTCCTGCTGCCCAATGTGGTCGAGGCCCAGGCGCAACTGGCCTATGAACGTTTCAACGCCATTTTGGCCGAGCATAATCGGCACAGCGGTTGCGGTTATGAGTTGGCCTGCAGCACCGGGATAGTCAGCTATGACGGGCGTGGCTGTGTTTCGCTGACTGAGCTGCTCACCCGCGCGGATGAGCTGATGTATCAGCGCAAGCGGGATGGCAAGCACTGACGGTTACGCAGTACGAGAAACCACCAGAAACAACAGAGAGCGCCGCAGCGCTCTCTGTTGTTTCTGGTTCACGTCAAGGAGCAGGTCCGAGCCGGAAGCTGCCAACCAGCTTGCCGAACTGGCCGCAGAGCGGCAGCGGGCTGCGGCTCGACAAGCCGGTGGGCTATGTCGGTCGTCTTGATGTCATCCACGTTGCGGTTGAGTTCGCTCATCACGCTGGACTGCCCCTCGGTGGCGGTGGGCTCATACAGCGGCACCGGATTGTTCAGACCCATTGGCTGCTCGGTGAGTGCGCTATATCGCTGTCGTAGCGGTTGCGGTTCCTTTTTCGCACTTTATAGTAGGCTTCATTGCTCACTTGGCTCGAACTGGATTCAATGGAAAATCATATGCGCATCTTTCATCGGGGATGGACCCACCTGTTTCTGGTTTTGCTGGCTTGCCTGCCGTTCATGGTGGCGGCCCAGTCCGATCGCCCCAAGATTGCTCTGGTACTGAGTGGTGGTGGTGCCAAGGGGGCAGCCCATATCGGTATCCTCAAGGTGCTGGAGGAGAAGCGCATTCCGGTCGACATCATAGTGGGCACCAGCATGGGTGCCTATGTGGCGGGCATGTCCGCCATGGGGCTCAGTGCCGAAGAGGTGGAGCGAACCACGCTCGCCATCGATTGGAGTAAGGGATATCAGGACCGAGTGGGCCGCGAAGAGCTCTCGTTGCGTAAAAAGCAGCAGATAGAGAGGTTTCAGCTGCGTACCGATATCGGTTTTAATGATGGCGCTTTCCAACTACCGAATGGCTTCATTCAGGGGCAGACTATGGCTAGTCTGCTACGACTCGCGACCTTCAACCTGCCGTCATTGCAGAGTTTCGACGATCTGCCCATCCCCTATCGTGCCATGGCGACCGACATGGAGACCGTCACCCCCTTCGTGCTGGATCACGGTAGCTTGGCTAAGGCGATGCAGGCCTCCATGTCCATCCCGGGGGCGCTCAAGCCGGTCAAGTGGGAGGGGCGCATTCTGGCCGATGGTGGCATCGTCAATAACATGCCGGTTGATGTTGCCAAGGCGATGGGGGCTGATGTGGTGATCGCGGTGGATATTGGGGCCAGGCTGCGCACTCAGGAATCCCTCAATTCTGGCCTTGCCATGATTGGCCAGCTCACCACCTTCATGACCCGGGTCGGTACCGACAGGCAGAAGGCGCTGCTGGAGGATGGAGATATCCTGCTGACACCTGACATAGACGACATCGGGATCGCTGATTTTGCCCGTATGCCGGATGGGATCAAACGGGGTGAGATGGCTGCCATGAAGGCTGCACCGGAACTGGATCGGCTTGCCCTGAGCAAGGAGCGTTACAAGGAGTATCGCGATCACAAACTGAGCCGGCGGGCCGAGCGTAGTGGCCAGCCCGCCTACTTCATCGACAAGGTGGAGATCATCAACAACTCGCGCCTCTCGGACGAGACGGTGCGCGCCATGTTGAACGTACGTCCCGATCAGATCCAGACCAATGAGAGCTTGGAGGCTGGGATCCGCCGTCTCTATGCGCTGGAGTCATTTGACCGTATCACCTACAAGATAGAGGAACGGGATGGGGAGAACGTGCTGGTGGTGGATGCCAACGAGAAGAGCTGGGGTCCGGGTTTCCTCAACTTCCAGTTTGGCTTCTCTGACGATTTCGAGAGTAATTCCAACTACAACGTCGGCATGTCCTATACCCTGACCAATGTCAACAAGTGGGGGGCCGAGTGGTTAACAGAGGCCGCGCTTGGTACCTCAAAGCACGTTAAAACAGTCTTCTACACCCCGCTGGAACCATCCCAGACCTTTTACGGTGAGGCGAGCCTGGCTTATAACAAAACCCCGCGGCGTATCTTCAATATTGGGTTGGATGCATCGACTAATCCCGACATCAGCTACTCATTCTTCAGCTCCGAGCTGGCCGTGGGTTGGAACAGTCAGCCCTGGAGCCGTATCTACACGGGACTGGAGGGGCAAATAGGCAGTATCGAGATTAAACAGGCGGGGAATGCCAATGTAGATGCCACCACTTGGGGCCCTTTCATTCACTTTGAGTACGACACCCTGGATAGCCTCTACTTCCCCTACTCGGGAAATAAGTGGGACATGAAGCTGGGTTACTCCCGCGTCAATCTCACTGGGGGAGAACTTGATCAGATGGGCAGGGACAGGGGACTGAACTACAACTTCGCCATGGTCAAGCCTTGGTCGTGGGATCGGCACAGCCTCAACCTGATACTGGAAGGGGGCGGTTCCAATAGTGACGAGATCGTACCGCTCTACGTCCAGGATCTTGGTGGTCCTTTCCGCCTCTCCGGCTTCCAGCGCTATCAGCTGAGCGGTCGCTACAGTCTGCTGGGAGGACTTCGCTATATCTACCGGGTGGCGGATAACGACTTTGGCGCATTCAGGATGCCGCTCTATCTGGGCAGTTCCCTCGAACAGGGCGGGGTATGGAACAAGGGGGCGGAGATCGACTTCGACAGCTCCATTACCGCCGGTTCCGTCTATGTGGGGGTGGAGAGCTTCCTCGGCCCCATCTTCCTCGGTTATGGCGTGGCAGAGGGGGGCAACAACATGTTCTATCTGCAATTGGGCACCACATTCGAATAACGGCCAAATGATGCTTTTTTGTTAACTTATTTCTGGTGTGTCTTTTATATGCTGGAAAAACATGAGCAAGTTTAGATGGTTATGTTGTTTTGGTGAATATCTGTACAGTGTTTGGATTTTAATTAGTCGTTAAAACTTATATAGTGGGGGGCACCCTAAGGGTGTCCCGCAAGGACGATCGCCGCGAGCGTGGGCGACCCCCCAAAAAGACCAAAGAGGAATTAGTCGTGCTTGAAACATACCGTAAACACGTCGCAGAACGTGCCGCCGAGGGCGTGGTAGCCAAACCTCTGGATGCAGAGCAGGTCGCCGCCCTGGTTGAGCTTCTCAAGAACCCGCCCGCTGGCGAACAAGACTTTCTGAAAGAGCTGTTGTCCTCCCGTATTCCCCCCGGTGTTGATGAAGCGGCCTATGTCAAAGCCGGTTTCCTCACCGCCATCGCCAAGGGCGAAGCCCACTCTCCCATCCTGACTGCCGCGCAAGCTGTTGAGCTGCTGGGCACCATGCAGGGTGGTTACAACATTCAGCCGCTGATCGACCTGCTGGACCACAGCACCCTGGCCCCGCTTGCCGCCAAGGGCCTCTCCCACACCCTGCTGATGTTTGACTCCTTCCACGACGTGGAAGAGAAGGCCAAGGCGGGCAATGCTCACGCCAAGCAGGTGATGCAATCCTGGGCCGATGCCGAGTGGTTCCTCTCCCGCCCAGAGCTTGCCGAGAAGATCACGGTCACCGTGTTCAAGGTGACTGGCGAAACCAACACCGACGACCTCTCTCCGGCGCCGGATGCCTGGTCCCGTCCTGACATTCCGCTCCATGCCCTGGCCATGCTGAAAAACGCCCGTCCCGGCATCACTCCGGACAATGACGGCACCGTTGGCCCCATCAAGACCATCGATGCCCTGAAAGAGAAAGGTTTCCCGCTAGCTTATGTGGGCGACGTGGTCGGTACCGGTTCTTCCCGCAAATCCGCCACCAACTCGGTGCTCTGGTTCATGGGCGACGACATTCCGTTTGTGCCGAACAAGCGCGCTGGCGGTGTCTGTCTGGGTGGCAAGATTGCCCCGATCTTCTTCAACACCATGGAAGATGCCGGCGCCCTGCCCATCGAAGTGGATGTCTCTGCGCTTGCGATGGGCGATGTGATCGACATCTACCCGTTTGCCGGCAAGATCTGCAAGCACGGCACCGAGCAGGTGCTGGCCCAGTTTGAACTCAAGACAGAGGTGCTGATCGACGAGGTACGTGCCGGTGGCCGTATTCCGCTGATCATAGGTCGTGGCCTGACCGACAAGGCTCGCGAAGCAATGGGTCTGCCGTTCTCCACCGTATTCCGTCGTCCTGTGCCTGTGGCCGATACCGGCAAGGGTTACACCCTGGCCCAGAAGATGGTGGGCAAGGCGTGTGGCGTGCAGGGCATTCGCCCCGGCACTTACTGCGAGCCTCGCATGACCACGGTCGGCTCTCAGGACACCACGGGCCCCATGACCCGCGATGAGCTCAAAGATCTGGCTTGCCTCGGCTTCTCCGCCGATCTGACCATGCAGTCCTTCTGCCACACAGCGGCCTATCCCAAGCCCATCGACGTGCAGACTCACCACACCCTGCCGGACTTCATCATGAACCGTGGTGGCGTCTCCCTGCGTCCGGGTGATGGCGTCATCCACTCCTGGCTTAACCGCATGTTGCTGCCCGATACCGTGGGTACCGGTGGTGACTCCCATACCCGTTTCCCCATCGGTATCTCCTTCCCGGCGGGTTCCGGTCTGGTGGCGTTCGCCGCCGCCACCGGCGTCATGCCGCTGGACATGCCGGAGTCCGTGCTGGTGCGCTTCAAGGGCGAACTGCAACCGGGCATCACCTTGCGTGATCTGGTTCATGCCATCCCTTACGCCGCCATCCAGAAAGGGCTGCTGACCGTCGAGAAAGCGGGCAAGAAGAACATCTTCTCCGGCCGCATCCTCGAAATCGAAGGTTTGCCGACCCTGAAGGTGGAGCAGGCGTTCGAGCTGGCCGACGCCAGTGCCGAGCGCTCCGCCGCCGGTTGCACCATCAAGCTGGATCAGGCGCCGATCATCGAGTACCTCAAGTCCAACATCGTCATGCTGAAATGGATGTTGTCCGAGGGCTACGGTGACCCGCGCACCATCACCCGTCGCATCAAGGGGATGGAAGAGTGGCTGGCTAATCCTGTGCTGATGGAAGCAGACAAGGATGCCGAGTACGCCGAAATCATCGAGATCGATCTGGCCACCATCAAGGAGCCGATCCTGTGTGCGCCGAACGATCCTGACGATGCCCGTCTGCTCAGCACTGTGGCTGGCGACAAGATCGACGAAGTGTTCATCGGTTCCTGCATGACCAACATCGGCCATTTCCGCGCAGCGGGTAAATTGCTCGAGAAGTTCCAGGGCGAGCTGCCAACCCGCATGTGGATAGCGCCGCCCACCAAGATGGACAAAGATCAGCTGACCGAAGAGGGCTACTACGGCATCTTTGGTCGCGTCGGGGCCCGCATCGAGATCCCGGGCTGCTCCCTCTGTATGGGCAACCAGGCGCGCGTGGCGGAAGGGGCCTCCGTGGTCTCCACCTCCACCCGCAACTTCCCGAACCGTCTGGGCAAGGGGGCCAACGTCTATCTGGCCTCTGCCGAGCTGGCTGCCGTGGCCGCCATCATAGGCAAGATCCCGACCGTGGCCGAGTACCTGCAGTACGCCAAGACCCTGGATGCCACTGCGGCTGACACCTATCGCTACCTCAACTTCAACGAGATAGCCTTCTACACCAAGAAGGCCGATGCGGTGATCCTGCAGCAAGCGGTATAAGGATTGGCGCCGGTTGGCGCAAACAGTCTGATAAAAAGCCCCGGCTCATGCCGGGGCTTTTGTTTGGTCGACCCTTGCCTCTGGTTCTATCTTGCCTGCCCGCGCTCAGGCATTGAGGGATTGCAGCCAGTTCGCCAGTTTTCCATGGGGGCTGCCCGGAATCGGCGGTGCGGGAGCGAGCAGGTGATAGCCGGTGCCATCCGGGATGAATCCGAGCGGGGCGGCCAGCAGGCCGGCGGCGACATCGTCGCACACCAGCCGGTAGGGGCCGATGGCGACGCCGGCCTGCTG
>NZ_CAWNYS010000316.1:0-425 GCF_963878295.1 Aeromonas sp. HMWF014
GTCGTCAGCCAGCCATGCAAGGCGGCATCGTCCACCCCGGCGGGCAGGCGCAGTATTACCCCCTGGTTCCAGTGGCCGGGCTTGGCGAAGCCCTGCTCGAAGAACCAGTGCTGGATGGGATGGAGCGGGAACTCCCCTGTCAGGCAGCCCTGCTCCGTCTGGTGATTGACCGCCTGCTGCTGGCCGAGCTGACGGCAGAGGCGGCGCACGGTTTTGGCCTCGAACACGTCCTTGACGCTGCAGTGCAGCCCCGCATCCCGCAGCCTTGTGGTGAGCTGGATGCTGAGGATGGAATCCCCCCCCAGACGGAAGAAGTCATCCTCCACCCCAAGCGGCTGCTTGAGCACCCCCTGCCAGATGGCGAGCACGGTTTGCTCCAGCTCGCTTTGTGGCTCGCGCTTGCTCTGTTGCCAGTCAATGGCGGG
>NZ_CAWNYS010000316.1:435-1617 GCF_963878295.1 Aeromonas sp. HMWF014
CGCACCGGCACCATGTATTCGGGCAGGCATTCGCCCGCCTGTTGCAGCAGGGCCTCGCCGTCCGGCTCGCTCGCCCCCGCATGCAAACAGGCGTACGCCAGCAAGCGGCCGTCTTGCACCACCACCTTGATCTGGCGAATGGCCGGGCACAGCGCGGCGACTTGCGTCTCTATCTCGCCAGGCTCGATGCGATAGCCCCGCAGCTTGATCTGCTCATCAATCCGGCCCAGATATTGGATGTTGCCGTCGCGGCGCAACAGCGCCCGATCGCCGGTGCGGTAGAGGCGATAAGTGCGGGTATCCGTGTCTGCATCAAGTGTCAGCTCGATAAAAGCCTCTTGGGCTCGCTCAGGCAGATTGAGGTAGCCGCGGGCAAGGCCGAGACCACTCAGGCAGAGCTCGCCGGGCACCCCCACGGGGCAGAGGTTGCCCCCTTCGTCCAGGATCAGCGCTTTTAAATTGCTGATAGGCTGGCCTATGGTGATGGGCTGACCCGGCACCAGCCGCGCGCAGAGCGCCGTGACGGTGCACTCGGTCGGGCCATACATGTTGTAGAGCGCAACCCGCTCCCCCCAGCGTTCCACCAGGCTGCTCGGGCAGGCTTCGCCGCCAACGCCGATGGCACGCAGGGAACCGAGATCGGTCGGTGGCAACAGGTTCGCCAGCAGGGCGGTGGGCAGGATCATATGGCTGGCGCCACAGTTGATCGCGGCCGTGATGGCTCCTTCGCCCGGCTCGCCAAAATGCAGGGCTGCGCCGCAGTAGAGTGGCAGCAGGGTGGTCATGTTGCCCGCATCGAACGACAGAGACATACTGCTGAACATAGTCCCGTTCTGATCAAGGGCGATGCGTTCTGCATGATCTGCCATCAGGTTGACCAGGCTGCCCTGCTCCACCATGACCCCCTTGGGCAGGCCTGTGCTGCCGGAGGTGTAGATGATCTGGGCCAGCATGGCGGCGTCCCGGGGGATGGCGGGAACCTTGCTTGGCAGCCCATCCAACGCCAGCCGATGCAGGTTGTGGTAACCGACATCTGTGTCCATAAGGGTCTCGGCGAGCCGGGCGTCCGGCTCCCCTCCCAACACCAGCACAATGGCGGCGTCGCTCAGGATATGGGCCAGCCGCTCGGCGGGATAGGCGGGGTCCAGCGGCACATAAGCCGCCCCCGCCTTCCAGCTGGCG
>NZ_CAWNYS010000317.1:0-12537 GCF_963878295.1 Aeromonas sp. HMWF014
GGTAGTAGGGGCGTGAGCCATCCTCGTTGGCCGACCAGTAGTGACCCAGCTCCGGATGGATGCGCTGGCGGGCGCAGAGCTTGCTGGCTCGGGCTCTCGCCTCGGCCAGCCACTCGGAGCCGAAGGTGCGGGTCAGCTCCACCGCCGCCAGCAGGGCGCAGTAGTCGTCGATGATGTTCTCGACCCCGTCATCGAGATAGGCGAGGTTGTACTCACGCAGGTGCTGGTAGCCGCGGCTGGCCGCCTCGGCATAGCGGCTGGCATCGACGTCGCCGCTGACGCTCTCGCGCGCGGCGCGGGCCAGCGCGGCGATGGCCATGCCACCCCCTTGGCGAAAACCCGCCTGCCAGTTGGCGGACTTGATCCCCTGCTGGGTGTCATAGGCGCACAGCTCGCGCTGGGCGGGATCCTTGCTCCACTGGTCGAACAGGGTCATGAAGAAGAAGTCCGACTCATCCTGCATCCGGTAGAGGAAATCGGCGCCGTGCAGCGCTTCGTCATTGAGTCGCTTGCAGAGGTTCACCCCGTCGATATCGCGGCGCGGGGCCAGCAGTTCCCGGCACTTGAGCAGGGCCCACACCACCATGGGGGTCTGCTGGGGGTTGAGGTAGTTGGCGTAGGAGAGGTGGCTCAGGTACTTGCTCATGTCGCCACTGGCATCGAACCAGCCGCCGTGCACATCTTTGTGCTGGTCGGTGCCAAACAGGCGGGCGCTGCGGTCGGCCCGATCGAAGGTGCCGCTGGCGCGCTGCCCCTTGAAGTAGTGAATGACGTCGGAGAGGCAACGGCTGGCCAGCAGATCCTGGCCGATGGCAAAGCGGGTCGAGCGGACAATGCCTTGGGCAGTTATTGCCTCCAGCCGGTAATGACCGGGCACCTTGAAGGCGGAGAAGTCGGCACGCCAGTAAGCGCGGCCCTGCCAGCCGGGGACGCGCCCGGCCGCTTGCAGCGGGGTTTCAAACTGGATCTGGCCATCATAGAGGCGTTGCAGTCTGACATAGCCGCCGAGATCATGGGCGTGGGAGGTTTGCAAGAGGGCGACCTTGTGCCCGTCGCACTCGTAGCCCACCTGATTGATCAAGAGTTCCATCAAGGTATTACTCCTGTGGTTCACCGACGGACGGTGAGGCACATCACGGGGCTGTGGTCACCCCCTATCGAGGCCATGGCCGGACAGTGCTGTCCGGCCGGTCTAAGGCTCACCCTCACTCGTAGAGGTAGCAGCGCACGAAGTGGTTGTCGGCAAGCTTGGTGATGGGGGGCAGGCTCTCCTTGCAGCGGGGCATCGCCTGATGGCAGCGCCCGGCAAACGGACAGCCGCAGGACTCCGGCGTCCAGAGCGGGATCTCCCCCTTGCGGCCACCCTCCAGCTCGGCGTGGATGCTCTTCTCGGGGTCGGGTACCGCCGAGATGAGCAGCTGGGTGTAGGGGTGCTGCGGGTGATGCAGGATCTCGTCCACCTCGCCCCACTCCACCATGTGACCCACATACATCACCGCCAGATCTTCCGCCACATAGCGGGCGGTGGCGATGTCGTGGGTGATGTAGAGCATGGAGACGCCGAGCTCGTTCTTCATCTGCTCCATCAGGTTGAGGATGCCGATGCGAATGGAGACGTCGAGCATGGAGGTGGGCTCGTCCGCCAGCACCACTTGCGCCTCTACCGCCAGATTGCGGGCGATGTTGACCCGCTGGCGCTGACCGCCGGAGAGCTGGTGGGGGTACTTGGCCGCCGTCGCCTTGGCGGGAGTGAGGCCGACTTTCTCCAGCAGGGCATGGACCATGTCGGGCAGCTCTTTTTTGTCGATCACCTTGCTGTGCAGCAACAGGGGGCGGGCGATGTGGTGATAGATGGTGTGGGTCGGGTTGAGCGAACCGAACGGATCTTGCCACACCATCTGCACGCTCTGGCGATAGTCCAGCAGGGCGGTGCCCTTGTTGAACTCCTCCAGATCCCGGCCGCGATAGAGAATGCGCCCGGCACTGAGCTTGTACATCTTGGCGATGATCTTGGCGATGGTGCTCTTGCCGGAGCCCGACTCCCCGACCACTGCCAGGGCGCGGCCCCGGTGCAGGTTGAAGGTGATGTCGGAGAGTGCCCGCATCTTGCCACTCTTGATGGCATTGGAGTTGATGGGGAAGTCCTTGTAGAGATGCTGGACTTCGATGATGGGGGCATCGGTGTTGGCGATTTGCATGACAGACATCCTTAACAGCCAGCGGCCTTGTCCAGATAGATCACGGAATCTTGTTGCAGCCCCTGCTCTTCATAGAGGTGGCAGGCGGTCTGTTGCCCGGGGCGGATCTCGGTGAGGACTGTGTACTCCTGACGGCAGCGCGCGTGCACCTTGCCGCAACGGGCCTGAAAGCGGCAGCCGACCGGCACCTCCAGCAGGTTGAGCGGGGTGCCCGGGATCCCCTCCAGCACGGTTTTCGGTCCGTGCAGGGGCGGGAAGGAGTTGCCGAGCCCCTTGGTATAGGGGTGCAGCGGCGCGGTCAGGATCGCCTTGGAGGGGGCGACCTCTATCAGTTCTCCGGCATACATGATGCCGATGCGATCGCAGAACTCCACCATCAAGGAGAGGTCGTGGGTGATGAACAGAATGGAGAAGTTGAACTGCTCTTTCAGGGCGTAGACCTTTTGCAAAATCTCCCGCTGCACCACCACATCGAGCGCCGTGGTCGGTTCATCCATGATCAGCAGCTCGGGGTTGAGCGCCATGGCGATGGCGATCACCAGCCGCTGGCGCATGCCGCCGGAGAACTGGTGCGGGTAATCCTTGAGCCGGCTCGGGTGTATGTCGACTATCTCCAGCAGCACCTGGGCGCGCTTGATCGCATCAACGCGGGTCATGCCGGGGTTGTGGGCCAGCAGCACGTCGCAGAACTGCTCCTCCATCCGCAGCACCGGGTTCAAGGCGTTCATGGCGGACTGGAACACCACCGACACCTGTTGCCAGCGGTAGGAGCGCAGCCGCTCCTCGTTGTAGTGGAGGATGTTCTCCCCCTTGAACAGGATCTCGCCACCGCTGATGTAGGCAGGCGGCTTGTGCAGCCGGGCCACCGAGAAGGCGACGGTGGACTTGCCGCAGCCCGACTCACCGGCGAGACCGAAGATCTCGCCCTGTCTGATATCGAAGCTCACCGAATTGACGGCGCGCACGTCGCCATTTTCGGTGATGTAGTCGACGCAAAGATTGCGTACTGACAGCAGGGGATGCTTGTTCATGCTGTCTTCTCCTGAGCTGCACAGAGCGGTGTTGCGACCGGAGCGGCCAGTTTATTCCAGCGATTGAGCCCTTTGTGGGAGCGCAGCTGCGGGTTGGCTATCTCGTCGATGGCGAAGTTGAGTAGAGCCAGGCCCGCACCCAGGGTGGCGATGGCGAAGCAGGGGGCCAGGATCTCCCACCAGGCGCCGACCAAGATGGCGCTGGAGGTCTGGGCGTTGTAGAGCATGATGCCCCAGCTCACCACGGTCGGGTCGCCGAGACCCAAGAACTCCAGGGTTGCTTCGGTGACGATGGCGTAGATGATGGAGCCGATGAAACTCACCCCTATGATGGAGATGAGGTTGGGCAGTATCTCCACCAAAATGATGCGCCAGGCCGGCTCCCCCAGCACTTCGGCGGCGATGACGAACTCTTTTTCCCGTAGCGCCAGGGTCTGGGCACGGATGACCCGCGCGCCATAGGCCCAGGAGGTCAAGCCTATTATCACGGCAATCACCGTCGGCGACGCCTCCCCGATAAAACTCGCCAGCACCAGTAGCAAGGGGAGGTTGGGGATCACCAGCACCACGTTCATCAGGAAGGTGAGGCACTCATCCACCAGACCGCCGAAGTAACCGGCGGTGATGCCGATGGCGACCGCCAGGGTACAGACCAGCAGACCCGCGCTGAAGCCGACCAACAGCGAGATACGGGCGCCATTGGTGAACTGGGCCCAGATGTCGTGACCCATGCGGGTGGACCCCATCACGAACTCGGCACTGGGCGGCTGGTGGGGGCGAGCCACCCGTTTGGTCGGCTCGTTGCTGGCCAGGATCGGGGCAAAGATGGCCATCAGCACGAAGGCAACCACGATGGCGAGGCCACAGGCGGCTTTGCGGTTGCCCAACAAGATCTTGAGGATGGTAGGCATACGCATCTTGTTGTCCGGTAACAGCATGTTGAGCATGGTTGGCATACGCATCTTATTTGCCTCCTGTACGCAGACGGGGATCCAGGAAGACGTAGAGCATGTCGGCCAGGAAGTTGAAGCTGAGCATGGTGATGGTCATGATGAGCAGCTGCCCCTGAATGAGCGGATAGTCGCGGGCCAGTATGCCCTGATAGAGGGTCAGACCCAGGCCGGGATAGTTGAAGATCACCTCTGTGATGAGGGAGCCGCCGATGACGAACCCGAGCGCCATGGAGAGGGTGGTGACGCTCGGCAGTATGGCGTTGCGGGCGCCGTAGTTGAAGATCACCCGGTTGCTGGAGAGTCCCTTGGCCTTGGCCATGGTGATGTAATCCTCCCCCAGCAGGTTGATCATGTTGTTGCGCATGGTGATGAGGAAGCCCCCCACCTGCACCATGGACAGCGTCAGCACCGGCATGATGGCGTGGGTCAGGATGCTCTTGATGTGCTCCCAGCCCCAGTCAGCCGGAATTTCCGGGCTGTAGGCGTAACCGATGGGCAGCCACTCTAGGCTGACCCCGAACAGGAACAGGGCGAGCAGGGAGACCACCACCGGCGGGATGGCCTGCATCACTAGCGTGAGCGGGGAGAGAATGCTGTCCATCCGGCCACCACGATGCCAGGCGGCGAAGATGCCGACGATGGAGCCAATAGAGAAACTCAGTATGGTGGAGGTGCCCACCAGGAACAGGGTCCAGCCGATGGCGCGGCCCAGCACGTCAGAGACCTGCTGCGGGTAGAAACGCACCGAGGTGCCGAGATCCCAGGTGAAGACACTCTTCACATAGGTGAGAAATTGGGTGCTGATGGGGCCGTCGACAAAACCGAAGGTGGCCTTGAGGGCCTCCAGGGCGGCGGGTTCCATCATGGCGCCAGCGCGGGCAAACATGACGGAGACAGGATCCCCCGGCATGGCTCTGGGTAGCAGGAAGTTAATGGTGGCGGCGACCAGGAAGGCGACCAGATAGAAGGAGAAACGTCTCAGTATAAATCCCATGGTAAACCCTTTTACTGCAAGCCTGCCCCGCGTCGGGCAAAGCTCCCCCAACCCCGTACGATCCGGGGGGATGGAAGAGATGGCGGGGAAAATGGCCCCCCGCAGGGGGCCGGGATTGTTTAGCTGTTGGGCTTGAGAGACAACACGTGCAGCAGACGCTCAGGGGTGTCCGGGTGGAGCTGAGGTTTGGCGACCGGGTTATCAGCGCTGAACCAGCCGTGGAAACGCTTGGTACTGTATTCGTACCAGGTCGGGTTGTTGAAGACCGGAATGATGGTCTGGTTGGCGCCAACACGATCCTGGATGGCGAACATGATCTCCTTCTGCCTGGCCGCATCGGCGGTCTGGGTGAAGTCGTCGATCAGCTTGTCGAGCTCGGGATCCTTGTAGCGGGACGCTGCAAAGCGGTTGCCACGCTCGCCCATGTTGCGGGAGTGGAACGCGGTCTCGAAGTACTTGTGCGGGTTGGCTCCGGCAAAGTAGCCCTGCAGCGCCACATCAAAGTCGCCAGTGATGAGGTTCTCGGTCCAGACGGTCGCTTCCGGGGTGGCGGTCTTGGCGTTCAGACCGAGGGCCTGCAAGCCTTCGACACCGATTTGGGCGGTGTTGACCCAGTCGGTCCAGCCGTTCGGTACCAGCACCTTGAACGTGATTTTCTGGCAGGTCGGAGTGTCGAGGAACTTGTCGCCGTCACAGTCCTTGTAGCCAGCCTGTTTCAGCAGGGCCTTGGCACCTTCCAGATCGAACTTGTTGAACTGGCCGTATTTCTTCTCGACTTCCGGGTTGTCCCAGGAGGCGAATGCCTTGCCGAGGCCTGATGGATATTCGTTGACGGTCGGGTAGCCGTAGCCGGCGATGTCCACCATGGACTGTCTGTCCATCGCCATGGAGAAGGCGCGGCGGAAGTTGATGTCGTTGAACGCTTCGTGGTTGCCGGGATGCTTGGTCTGGAAGTTGACGTTGAATGCCACGGTACCGGAGGCCGGGAACCAGTACTTGTTGTTCTTCGGATCGTTGCCGACGTAGAGGCGCTCGATGTCAGGCACGAAGGAGCCGAACCAGTCCACGTCACCCTTCATCACGGCGGCCAGCACCTGATCGTTGGTGGCCATCTGCGGCATGCGCAGGCAGTCGATGGCGAGGTTGGCGGTATCCCAGTAGTGCGGGTTGCGGCACTGGGTGTAGAGCTGGGCTGAGAAGTTGTCCACCTCGGTGAAAGGACCGGTACCGACCGGCTTGTCGTTGGTGAAGGCCACCGGATCTTTCACCGATTTCCACTGGTGCTCGGGAACGATAGGCACCAGTACCAGGTCATTCACCACGTTGGTGTTGACCTCGGTCAGCTCGAACTTGACCTTGTTGGGGGCCAGCTTCTCGATGCTCTTGATCTGGGTCCAGATAGAGCGCTCATCCAGCGCCTTGTTGGCCTTGACCAGATTGAAGGAGAAGAGGATGTCATCGGCGGTAAAGGGCTGACCGTCAGACCACTTGACCCCGTCACGCAGATCGAAGGTGACAGATTTCAGGTCATCGCTGAACGCAAAGTGGGTGGCCAGACGATAGACGGGTTTACCCCCCTGCATATCGTTGAATATCACCAAGGGTTCATAGATGAAGTGACGGGTAGTGTGCAACAGGCCAGCTTGCAGGAAGGGGTTGAAGTTCTTGACCCAGGCGGTTTCCTGCTGTGCGACCATGGTCAGCACGGTTTTGTTGTCTGCGGCCATGGCGTTGCTGGCAGCCCCTGCAAGCATCATGGTTCCCAACAGGACAGCAGTAGAGATTTTGGATACTTTGGCAAGCATATGTTTTCCTTTCTTATTTTTTGGCATTCCTGATGGATTCGCCTTGTTTTGTGTGAGCACCGACGTCGCATGCTGAGGAGATCGGCCCTCGGTGTTGGTCAGGTGTCTAGCCTTTGTCGTTCTGTTTTCCAACGCCCTTAGCAAACCAGATTTAACAGGAAAACAACAACTATTGATTTCGTTGTTTTCGTAAAAATCAACGGCGTTACGTCAAACTCGTCAAAACGCCTTTTTATCTGTTTTAAATCATAGCCTTGCATTATTTACTTTCGCGTAAGAAGTGGCTGCAAAAATGGCGTATATGACAAATTTGTGAATTAGATCTGCTCTCTGTTTTAAGGCTGTGTTGGGCTTTTTTTTGCGCCAAAAGAAACCAGATTGCCAATTGTGATCTGGCGCCCATTTGGCACTATTAATCACGCTTTGCGGTTGGCGAGTTGACGCAGGGTCTGGGCGCTGTGTTGCAACTGTTGACGCTGCTTGTCATGGAGCGGGCAGTGGCCAAGCACATACTCTGTGGTGGCCACTACCGTCTTCCAGCGCGGTGATTTGGGCAGGGTATCCAGGCTCAGGTACTTGTCGAGGGTGCGGGTCTGCGGGCTGGATCTGTCCATATAGACCCGCCACAACTTGCTCTTCTCCGCCAATACGATTTTGCCCTTGCCCGTACTCTGCTGCCAGGCATTCAGGGTGAGCTGCATGGTCCCTACCAGTGCCCGGCGCAGCGGTTCGTCATCTTGCTGGCGAATGAGGTCATCGGCCAGCGAGCGGAACTCGCCGCCAAGGCGGCTCAGCTCGCCCAGCAGCTGACCGTCCTCTATGATGGCCTGGCGTGACAAGCTCTTGAGGGCGTTCTCCAGCGCCATCACCCGGTTCTCATCTTGACGTGGCTCAGTGCTGAGGGTGAGGGCGAAGGCGGCCCGGTTCCCCAGATTGATGGGCAGGGCGCGGGCATTGAGCTCGTCCTTCAACCCGGCCACCAGAAACGCCAGGCGCAACTCCTGGCCAGCCTTCAGATCGGGCCACTGGGTTGCCAGCGGGCTTGCCAGCCACTCATCCAGCGACCGACCCTTCATGGTTTCCGGCTCCTGGCCCAGCAAGCGGGCCAGCACCCGGGAGGCAAACAGCACAGTGCCCTGATCGTCGATGAAGACCATGGGATCGCCCCCTTCGCCGAGCAGCGCCAGCAGCCGCTGCTGATCCTGATGCAACTGCTCCTGCAGGGTGAGGCGGTGCTCGATCTCCTGTTTCAGCAGCCGGTTTTCCACCAGCGAGGCGCGGCCCGCTTTGGCTTCCAGCAGTGCCTTGACCCGGGCAAACAGTTCCTCCTTGCAGAAGGGCTTGACCAGATAGTCGTTGGCGCCGGCCCCGAAGCCCTCCTCAATATCCTTGGGCTGGTTGAGGGCGGTGAGCAGCAGTACCGGCAGCATATCCTTGGGGTGCTGCTCGCGCAGGCGGCGGCAGACGTCAAATCCCGACAGGGTTGGCATCATCACATCGAGCAGAATGAGGTCGACCGGCTCCTCGGCCAGCTTGGCCAGCGCATCGTGACCGTCACTGCTGGGCAGGATGCGGTAGCCGCACGGCTGCAGCAGATGGCGCAGGATGTGGAGGTTGATGGGTTCATCATCCACCACCAGAATGAGCGGCGCACCCTCGGGGGGAGGGGGCAGATCATCGCTCTCCCAGTCCGGCAGGATCAGCGGTTGCTGGCGCACCAGCTGATGCTCGATCTGACGGCTGCCCTGGGTCAGATTGGCGGCTTTGCCGCTGGCAAGGGGCAGGGTAAAGGCGAAGGTGGAACCGACGCTTGGTTCGCTCTCGACGAACAGCTCACCCCCCATCAGGTGCACCAGCTGGCGGGTGATGGAGAGGCCGAGGCCGGCCCCCTGCTTGCTTACCTCGGGGCTGATCTGCACCAGCGGCTCGAAGATATGCTCCAGATGCTCTTTGGCGATGCCGATGCCGGTGTCGATCACCTTGATGCGCAGGAAGCTGTTTTCAACGATGGCACTGAGCACCACCTTGCCCTGCGGCGTGTACTTGATGGCGTTGCCCACCAGGTTGTAGAGCACTTGTTCGAGCCGCTGCTCGTCGGCCAGTACGGGGGGCAGTTCGGCCGGGCTGATATCTACCAGAGTAAGGGGTTTGGCCTGCACCAGATGCTGGCAGAGATCCAGCACCAGCCGGATGACCCCTTTGGAGGAGACCGGCTGGGGTTGGATCTCCAGCTGGCCGTAGCGCATCTGGTGGTAGTCGAGCAGATCGTCTACCAGACGGGCCAGACCGTCGGCACTCTTGATGATGAGGCCGAGCTGCTTTTGTTGTCCTTCGGTCAAATCCTGCTGGCTGGCGAGCATGGACTCGGCCATCCCCTTGATGCCGTGAATGGGAGTGCGCAGCTCGTGGGAGGTATTGGCCAGCAGTTCATCTTTGAGCTTGTCCGCCTGTTGCAGGCTGAGGTTCTGCTTGTGGGTCAGCTTGACCTGCTGTTGCAGCTCCTGGGTCTGCTGTTCAATCAGCTCAATCTTCTCTTTCACCGAGCGTTGCATGTGACGAAACGCCTGGGCCAGCCGGTCTATGTCGTCGTCTGTGCGGGGGATAGTGATGGGGTGATCCAGGGCGCCATCGGCCACTTGCTCGGCGGCGGCGGTGAGAGCGCGTAGCGGGGCTGTGATGGAGTGGGAGAGCCAGCGCGAGAACAGGATCAGCAGCAGCAGGGAGCCCGCCCCCAGCAGGATCACCAGCGTCTCCAGCTGACGGATGGGGCGGTAGGCCTCGCTGGTGGAGATCTCGGCGATGAAGGCCCACTCGGTGTCGAACACCTTCACCTGGGTGTAGGCGGCCAGCACCTCGTCATCCTGATAAGAGCGAAACAGCCCGACGCCCTGCTCACCGGAGAGGGTCTTGACCACCAGCGGGGTCTGCAGAGGTCTGAAATCGGGGCTGAAGCTGTTCTCCACGCTGAACTGGGGCGCCAGCCAGGCATTGGCACGCATCCGCTTGTCGGGGCCGACCAGGATGGTCTCGCCGGTCTCGCCGAGGCCTTCCCGTTCCGCCATGATCTGGTTGAGCTTGTCTGGCAGCAGCTCGAAGATCACCACGCCGCGCACATAGTCGTATTGCATCACGGGGGCAGCCATGTAGGCGACCACCTGGCCGGTCAACTCGTTGCGGCCAAAGTCGGTGAATTCGAAGATCTGCTGCGGCTTCTGGCCGCCATCGAGGCGACGCTTGATCTTGGCGAAGGTGCTGCCAAGGCCGCTTGCCTGATAGGGGCCCGAGAGCAGATTGGTGGCAAAGTTAGAGCGCTTGGTGACCGAATAGACCACGTCACCGTTGAGATCCACCAGAAAGATGTCGCTGTAGTTGGATTTGCGCACCATGTCGGCATAGCCGCGATGAAAGCGCTGGTGCACCCGGCCATACATCTCGTCCGCCAGGATCAGCGCGCTGATGGAGGGTTCTATGTCGGCCTGGTCGTCGGGTTTTTGCAACTGATCCCAGGAGCCGGGAACATAGCGAGCCTGGGCGCGAGCGCGGGCCTCCTGTGGCGTGATGCCGAGTTTTTCGAAGGCGCCGGTGAAGCCATAAAAGCGGCCGATACTGTTGCCGGCAAAATCCTGCTGGGAGAAGTTGATGATCTGTTCTTTGAGGTTGCCAAAGTAATCCTCCAGCTGGCTCTTCTTGATGTTACGCACCGACACCAGATGGTTGGAGGTCTGGGTGGTGAGATCTTTGCCGTGGCTGTAGAGGAAGAAGAGGGTGACGACCAGGAAGGGCACCAGACCCAACATGAAAAAAGCCAGCATTAGCTGCGGCCTGAGCCCACGTGGCTTGAAGATCCATTTCATCGTGTGATTTTCAATTGAGAATCCAGTTACTAAGCGGCTCAAGTCTCTGACTAAAGACTAATCATTTCAATGGCTTTATCTTAAATTCGCCTGTGGGGTCACAGCCTGATGTGGTTTTTTTGGCCAAGCCGTTTAAACCCTGAGCAAACAGCACAGGCAAGGGCTAAAAGTGCGAAAAAAGGGTTGTGCCTGCGCTGGGGGTACGTATAATGCGCCTCGTTGTCAGGTAACTGGCACGCGGCAGTAAAGCGGGAATAGCTCAGTTGGTAGAGCACGACCTTGCCAAGGTCGGGGTCGCGAGTTCGAGTCTCGTTTCCCGCTCCAATTTCTCATAGCACCAACTATGAGTATCACTTTCAAGGCAATCAGCCTTGTCAGCATGGCGCGTTAGCAAAGCGGTTATGCAGCGGATTGCAAATCCGTTTAGTCCGGTTCGACTCCGGAACGTGCCTCCATCACCTTTCTGATAAGCATCATCCAGAGCCAATAGTACACACATTCATGTGTGCATTTCTGTTTCCCGCTATTCGAGCTTTCTCAATATCCCTGCTGTGTCAGCAAGGGTTCGCAACCCTGTTGTTGCCACTCCCGTTCCAGATAGCGATTGACCTCTACCAGGTCCTGTCCCCGGAATTGAAACTGTACCTCGGCCGAATGCTCGGTCAGCTCCATCATCTTTTGTTTCAACTGGCCGCATTGCCACAGGCTGATGGTTGGAGCCCCCTTGTAGGCCAACTCTATGCTGTCGTTTTGATTAAGTCGCCAATCCTGCCACTCCGACCAAAGCAACAGGCCCAACACCCCTATGATTGCCACTTCTGCAGGTTTCATCGCACAGACTCCATGTTGACTACCAACGCATTAAATCTGGTCAAACGGCACCGCTTTGCCAGATTTTGTTGCTTGTAAGTTAATTGATGTAACCTAATTTCATTTAGTGGCTTTTGGCGAACTTTTTTGCAAAAAAACGCGGTTTTTGGGTGTAGTAATTCTACAAGTTGTGGGGTAGCCTTTGTTCGGTGGTCTTACCAGTAAGGAGTGCTATCATGTTTCATCCCTATTCCCTGACTCAGATAATTCTTCGTCGCGTCTATGCGCTGCTGGTGGGTATTCTGGCTTTCCCCGTGATGCTGTTTCGCAGTGATCGCGCCCGTTTCTACAGCTATCTGCACCGCATCTGGAGCAAGACCAGCACCAAGCCGGTGTGGCTCAAGATGAGCGAGCGTGGCGAGCGGATCTTCTACTAAGCTCGGCTTCAAACAAAAAAGGCAGCTCGGCTGCCTTTTTTCATTTATAAAAAATTGAAATAAAAGGGTTTATTGTATGTGTCGTCCCCTTTGAGGAGTGCCGATAGGCCACCTTCATATCGTCGGGGGCACACAATGGCACATTGTAGTGGTCAACTAAATCCGGACACTTGGTTAGGCCGAACCTCGGCTTTTGCTGGTGATATCCCGTCATTGTGTTGATGTGGACGCTGCCAGTTGTAGTAATCCATCAGGTAGTAACTGATATCCCGCTTTGCTGCCCGCAGGCCCACGTATTCCGTTGCTGGCAGCCACTCTGACTTCAGGCTTCTGAACAGCCGCTTCATCGGGGCGTTATCCCAGCAGTTGCCACGCCGACTCATGCTCTGGGTCATGCGATAGCGTCACAGTCGTTGCCGAAATGCCCGGCTGCCATATTGGCTGCCCTGGTCAGA
>NZ_CAWNYS010000318.1:0-8348 GCF_963878295.1 Aeromonas sp. HMWF014
GGGGTTGGGGGCCGATGTCACTATCCTGGATCGTTCCCTGCCGCGGCTACGGGAGCTGGACAGTCTGTATGGTCCGGCCCTCAAGACCCTCTACTCCACCCGCACCAATATCGAGGCTTGCATCGCCCAGGCGGATCTGGTGATCGGCGCCGTGCTGATCCCGGGGGCGGCGGCGCCCAGGCTGCTGACCCGCGACATGCTCAAGCTGATGCGCAAGGGTTCTGTGCTGGTGGATGTGGCTATCGATCAGGGCGGCTGTTTCGAGACGTCCCACCCGACCACCCACGAGGATCCCACTTATGTAGTAGACGGCATCATCCACTACTGTGTGGCCAACATGCCGGGTGGCGTGGCGCGTACCTCCACCTTCGCCCTGACCAATGCCACTTTGCCGTTCGTGCTGGCACTGGCCGACAAGGGCTATGTCCAGGCGCTCAGGGATGACAAGCACCTGCGGGCCGGTCTCAACGTGTTCAAAGGCAAGGTCACCCAGGCCGCGGTGGCCCAGGCGCTCGGCTACGAGTACGTCAGCGCCGAGTCCGTACTGGGCTGACGCAGCAGCGTAAAGCCGGCCGGCAAACGTCGAGCGGGCTCACAAACCCCGCGATTTCAGGGAGGGCCGTCAGGGCCCTTTCTCATATACTGGGGTCCCTTGTCAGTGAGGTCTCTCCATGTCCCGTATTCTGCTGCTCGCCAATCTCAACTGCGATCATGTGCTCTCCCTCTCCGAACCTCTGGTGGCCGGTGCCCGGCTGCAATACGTGGATCAGGGCCGCCGGCTGGGCGGCGGCGCCGCCAACACCGGCATAGGGCTGGTGTGGGCGGGTCACGAGGTGACCATAGCCTCCCGCATCGGACTGGATGAGGCGGGCGACTGGCTGCTGGAGCAGGCGGCGGGTTACGGGTTGGACTGCTCTCATGTGGAGCGCTTCGGTGGCGAAACAGGCGAGCTGCTGATCCTGGTGGACGCCACCGGCGAGCGCACCATCCTCAGGCGGCCGCGTCGCCCCGATCTACCCGGCGACTTGCCGGTGGAGGGGGTGGACTGCCTCTACGTGAACTATCCCGGCACCGCCATCATCGGCTACATGCGCCAGATGCTCGGCAAGAGCTTCGTGGTGGCCCAGTATCCCAAGGGTGGGCAGGCGCACCGCCCCTGCCACGTGCTGGTCGCTTCCCGCTCCGATCTCGGCGAGGTGGGCGACCCCTGGCAGCATGCCAGGCAGCAGGCGGGAGATCAGCTGGAGTGGCTGGTGCTGACCGAAGGCAAGGCGGGGGCCGTGGCCATTCACGGCGAGGAGCAGATCCGGGTGGCGGCGCGGCCGGTGTCCGTGGTCGATACCACGGGGGCGGGGGATGCGTTCGCCGGTGGCCTCATTCATGGTCTTGCCCGTGGCATGGCGATCCAGGATGCTTTGCAGTGTGCGGTGGATTGGGGGGCTTTTGCGGTCGCCTCCGAGAGTTCGATTCCCTCCAGTGCCTTGAAAAACTGGCTCAGGCAGCCCCACTGAATCCTGAAGCAAGGTGTCGTATGGAGTGGTCCGATCCCCTCGGGTGTTAAGGGAGGACAGGCGAGTTTAGCCGCCAAAAATGCCCCAAACCTTGGACTAAGCCTGCAAGTTTGCGATCAATCAAAGAAAGTGTCGATTTATGTGCATCTTCATCGACACCCGCCTGAGCTGCTCTTAACCTTGTCACTCCACGACTCAGATTAAGATGCGTGCTCCGTGCCAGCGCAAGCGCGGCCCCGCCTCTTAGCTTTAGGTTGTCGTCCTGATTTCTGGCTTGTAGTAAGAGGCAAGTGCGACCATGCAACTGACACGATTTACCGACTATGCCCTGCGTACCCTGACTTTTTTGGCGGTTCAGCCGGGAGATCGCCTGTCGACCATCACAGAGGTGGCCGATACCTTTGCCATCTCTCGCAACCACGTGGTCAAGATAGTGCATCAGCTCGGCATCAAGGGCTACATAGAGACGGTACGTGGCAAGCATGGCGGCATCCGCCTCGGTCGCTCTGCCGTCTCCATCAACTTGCGCGATGTGGTGATGGACATGGAGCACGTGCTCTGCCCGGTTGATTGCAAGCGCGAGAACTGCCGCCTCTCCGGTGGCTGCCGCATTCAGGGCATTCTACGGCGCGCCATGAACGCCTTCCTCGAGGTGCTGGGGGAATATACCCTGGCCGATGCGGTGCGGGATCCGACCCGTCTCTGCCACTTGCTCGGTATCGAACAGGATTCCACTCTGGTCATGGCATAAACGCCGTGCCGGACTGACAAAGGGGCCTTGGTGCCCCTTTGTGCTTTCTGCCGTTTGAGACCTGGGTGGCGGCGCGGGTCAGAGCTGGGGGATCAGGGTGATGGCACCATGGAAGCAGGCGAGACCGCAGGCACCGCAGCCATCGCACGCCGCCATGTTGACGCTGACGCCGTCGGCGGTGGCCTTGATCGCAAGCTGGGGGCAGGCATCCTCACACAGCAGGCAGTAGAAGCCCTGCCGTGCCTGACAGCTCGCCTCTATCTGCACCCGGGTCTGCACCTGGCGTCCCCATTGCAGGTCGAGGGCACCGGTCGGACAGGCTCTGGCGCAGCTGCCACAGTAGCTGCACTGGCCGCAGGCGAGATCCAGCACAGGGGTGCCGGCGATGGCAGTGCCCTCGTATTCGGATTGGCTTGCCGGTTTGAGCAGGCGGTTGGGACAGGCCTTGAAGCATTCACCGCAGCGGGTGCAGAGGGAGAGGTACTGGGACTCTTCGATGGCCCAAGGCGGGCGTGCCTCGTGACAAACCACGTCCGGTTTGCGGGAGCCCCCCAATGCGTGCATCAGCCATCGACAGAAAAAATGAGTCATGCCCACCCCTTGTACCCATTAGGGGTTAATTTTATCCAAGTTTTCGCTGGCAAGCCAGAGAATAGCGCGGGGCAGGATCGCAAGCCGGGTTGCCCTTGTGTAAGCTAGGCGAGTCTTTTTGCGGGATTGAATGAACTCATGTGGTTATTTCTGTGGCGTGCGTCTCTGTTGTATATCTTCCCCCTGTTGATGTGGGCCTACTGCCGCATCAAGGATATCGGGTTCGCCGAGCTCGACACCGGGGTTAACAGTCACAAGTGGGTGGTACTGGCTGCCTACCTCCTCTATGTGCTGATCTGGCTATTGCTCAACCGTTACCTCGAGCTCTTCCTGCGTCAGCGGGGCCGTAAATGATCGACCTGGCGAGCTGGGTGCCGGCACTGCTGGTCGCCCTGAGCGCCCTCGGGGTTGGCTGGCTGGCGGGGCGACGTGCCGCCAGCGCACAGGCGCAGGCGTTGTTGCTGAGCCAGGAACGTCACCAGGTGTTGCAGGATCGCTTCGACGAGCTGCAGGACGAGCGGATGCAGGGCCAGCAGAAGCTGGATCAGCAGCAGACCCTCCTCATCAAGCTCACCGCCCGCCTCAAGGATGCCGAAGCCACCCTGCGCAGCGAGCGGCTGGCAGCCGCCGAGAAGCTGCAACTGCAACAGGAGGCGGAACAGCGCCTCAGCCAGCAGTTCGAGAACCTTGCCAACCGGATCTTCGAACAAAACTCCGGTAACTTCCGTGAACTGAACCAGAACAGTCTCGATCTGCTGCTCACCCCGCTCAAAGAGCAGTTGGAGGGGTTTCGCCGTCAGGTGGGAGAGACCCACGCCCAGGAGACGGCCCAGCGCCACAGCCTCAAGTTCGAGCTGGAGCGCCTTGCCGAGCTCAATGCCCGTATGACCGAAGAGGCGGCAGCCCTGACCCGCGCCCTCAAGGGCGACAGCAAGCAGCAGGGCAACTGGGGCGAGGTGGTGCTGGCCCGAATTCTCAGCGAGTGCGGCCTGCGCGAGGGCCACGAGTACCATACCCAGGTCAACATAGAAGTGGACAAGGGCAAGCGCTATCAGCCTGACGTGATAGTCCACTTGCCGCAGGAAAAAGACATCATCATCGACGCCAAGGTGTCGCTGACCGCCTACGAGCGCTGGTACAACGCCGACGACGTGCTGGAGAAGGCAGTGGCGCTGAAAGAGCACGTTGCCTCGGTGCGCAACCATATCCGCGAGCTGGGCCGTAAGGATTACCAGCAACTGCCGGGGGTACGCCCCCTCGACTATGTGCTGATGTTTGTGGCGGTGGAGCCGGCCTTCCTCACCGCGGTGGAGGCCGATCCCTCCCTGGTACGCTACGGCCTCGACAACAACATACTACTGGTGAGCCCCACCAACCTGATGGTGGCGCTGCGCACCATCGAAAACCTGTGGCGCTACGAGCGGCAGAACCAGAATGCTCGCCAGATTGCCGAGCGGGCCGGGCGCCTCTACGAGAAGCTACGGCTGTTCGTGGAAGAGATGCAGCAGATGGGCGGCAGCCTGCACAAGGCGCAGGAGAGCTACGACAAGGCGATGGGACGGCTGGTCAACGGCCGAGGCAACCTGATCGCCCAGGCCGAGCGCTTTCGCGAGCTGGGGGTCGAGGTGACCAAGACGCTGCCCGAGCCGTTGGTCAACCGCGCACTGGAGCGGGAAGAGTCTGCCGAGTGAGGCAGAGGGTCCCGCACAGCATGAGATGAAGAAGGGCAGCCATTGGCTGCCCTTCTTGCATTTCCTCACCCGATCTGGAGTCTGGCCGGGCAGTGTCGCCGCCTTGATTGGCGGCGCTACTGCTTCCAGAAGGAGGGGAAGAAGATCACGGCCACAGTCAGGATCTCGAGCCGCCCCAGCAGCATGCCGAACGACAGTATCCACTTGGCCGAGTCCGGCAGGGTGGCAAAGTTTCCACTGGGACCTATGATGGGGCCCATGCCCGGGCCTACGTTGGCCACCGCCGTGATGGAGCCTGAGATGGCCGTCAGGGGATCCAGCCCGATGGCGGCGAGCAGGGCGGCGATAAGCAGTATGACGGCGAAGTAAGCCAGCACGAACGAGATCATGGAGCGGATGATGGCGTCGTTGACCTGGCGACCGTTGTACTTCTGCGGGAAGACGGCGGAGGGGTGCATCAACTGGCGCATCTGCTTCTTGAACAGGGCGAACGCCACCTGTACCCGGAATACCTTGAGGCCGCCGGCGGTGGAGCCGGAACAGGCGCCCAGTGCCAGCAAGATGATAAAGATGATGCTGGTGAGCGGCCCCCAGGTGCCAAAATCGCCGAGGCCATACCCAGTGGTGGTGAGCACCGAGACGATATTGAAGCTGCTGACGCGCAGGGCATCCATAAAGCCGTAAATGTCTCTGATCCACAGGTAGAGGGTGACCACGATCGTGACCCATACCACCAGCCAGAAGAAACCCTGAACCTGGGCATCCTTGAGCAGGCTGGTGTCACGGTGACTCAGGCTCTGCACATAGAGCAGGAAGGGCAGGCCGCCGAGGAACATGAAGAGGGTGCCGATCCAGTGTGCCGAGTTGGAGAAGTGCGACATGGATTGATCCGAGGTGGAATAGCCCCCGGTACTGAGAGTGGTCATGGTGTGGTTGACCGCCTCGAACAGCGTCATGCCGCTTACCCAGTAGGCGAGGAAGCAGCACATGGAGAGCACCAGATAGACCACCACTATGTTGTTGGCCACCGTCTTGGCGCGCGGTGCGCTCTTGTCCGACCAATCCGAGCTCTCGGTCTGGAACAGCTTCATGCCGCCCACGTTGAGGTAGGGCAGCACTGCCACCGCCATCACGATGAAGCCCACGCCCCCCAGCCACTGCAGTATTGATCGCCACAGCAAGATGCTGTGGGCCATGTCGTCGAGCCCTGACAGTACGGTGGAACCCGTGGTGGTGACGCCGGACATGGTCTCGAAGTAAGCGTCGGTGAAGTCGATGTGGTTGAAGAAGAAGAAGGGTAGAGCCCCGAAGATGCAGGCGACCACCCAGACAGAGGTGGTGAGCAGGAACATCTCGCGCACGCCGAGGTGAAACTCCGCCTTGCGACCGTGGTGCAGGCAGAGCAGGGCGGCACCGTGGGTGATCAGCACGGATTTGAGGAACTCGACGAAGCCCTCGGAGCCGGTGAGCAGCGCCAGCAGGGTGGGCAGCCACATGAACAGGGCCAACTTGGAGAGCACCAGCCCTAGGGTGAAGATGATGGGACGCAGCTTGATCATGCAGGATAACCTGATCGTTGATTGACAAAAGACCCGGACAATCCGTTTGGGAGGCTGTGCCGGGTCAGGTTTGCGTTGCCTGGGGGCATGGGCAGGTTACAGGAAGAAAGGACTTGGCTGAAACAGCCGTTCCACTTCCGGGATGTACTTCTTGTCCACCAGAAACATCACCACATGGTCATCCTGCTGGATCTGGGTGCGATCGTGGGCGATCAGTACCTCATCACCGCGCACTATGGCGCCTATGGTGGTGCCGGGCGGCAGCTTGAGCTCACCCACCGTCTTGCCCACCACCTTGGAGGTGTTTTCGTCACCGTGGGCGATGGCCTCGATGGCCTCGGCTGCACCGCGGCGCAGGCTGTAGACGTTGGCGATGTCGGCCCGGCGCACGTGGGTCAGCAGGGCCGAGATGGTGGCCTGCTGCGGCGAAATGGCGATGTCGATGGATCCACCCTGCACCAGATCCACGTAGGCGCTGCGCTGGATCAGCACCATGGTCTTCTTGGCGCCCATCTTCTTGGCGAGCAGGGCTGACATGATGTTGGCCTCATCCTCGTTGGTCACGGCGATGAAGACGTCGATCTGATCGATGTGCTCCTCGGCCAGCAGTTCTTGATCCGCCGCATCGCCGCAGAAGACGATGGTGTTTTCCAGCAGCTCCGACAGCTGTTCTGCCCGCTTCTGATTACGCTCGATCAACTTGACGCTGTAGCGCTTCTCCAGCTGGTGCGCGAGGCCGGCGCCTATGTTGCCACCGCCGACGATCATGATGCGGCGATAGGGGCTCTCGAGCCGCTGCAGTTCTGACATCACCGCCCGGATATGGCCAGCGGCGGCGACGAAGAAGACCTCGTCATCCGCTTCTATGATGGTGGTGCCTTGCGGACGTATGGAGCGGTTCTGGCGGAAGATAGCGGCCACCCGGGTCTCTATGTTCGGCATGTGATCCCGCAGGGTGGAGAGGGCGTTGCCCACCAGAGGGCCGCCGTAGTAGGCCTTGACCGCCACCAGACCCACCTTGCCACCGGCAAAGTCCACCACCTGAAGCGCACCCGGATATTCGATCAACCGGCGTACATAGTCGGTCACCAGCTGCTCGGGGGCGATCAGGTGATCCACCGGCACGGATTCCGGCAGAAACAGGCGATCCCGTTCCACCAGATAGGCCGGCGATCGAATGCGCGCTACCTTGTTCGGGGTGTTGAACAGGGAGTAGGCAACCTGGCAGGCGATCATGTTGGTCTCGTCACTGTTGGTGACCGCGACCAGCATGTCTGCATCCTGGGCGCCCGCTTCGCGCAGCACCTTGGGGTGGGCGCCGTGGCCGTTCACCACCCGCAGGTCGAACTTGTCCTGCAGCTCCCGCAAGCGGTCGCTGTCGGTATCGACGATGGTGATGTCATTGTTCTCGCCGGCCAGGTTCTCGGCCAGGGTGCCACCGACCTGGCCGGCACCCAGAATGATGATCTTCATAGGAACCCCTCAGGGAACGAGGATGTGTTGCAACGGCTGCCAGTATGGTCAGGGTCAGTCATCAACATGATGATTTTCATAGGGAGAGCGTGCTCGATATTACGCAGTAATGGGTGCCGTCAACCGGCACCCGTCATCTTCATGGCCACTGCCCTGCTTACCGTTTGAGCAGCTTGGCATAGTAGAAGCCATCCATTTCGGCTTCGCCCGGCAGGAACTGGCGGCCCGGACATGCCGGGGTATCCTGTTCGTGCAGCGGCACCAGGGTGGCATCCGGGGTGGCTGCCAGGAAGGCACGGATCTGTTCGCGGTTCTCTTCCGGCAGCACTGAGCAGGTGGCGTAAAGCAGAGTACCGCCGCTTTTCAGTTTCGACCAGAGGGCGATCAGAATACGGCGTTGCAGCTCGGCCAGCTCACGGATGTCCTGATCCCGGCGCAGCCACTTGATGTCGGGGTGGCGGCGGATGACACCGGTGGCGGAGCAGGGGGCATCCAGCAGGATGCGATCGAACTGACCCTTTGGCCACCAGAGTTCCGGGGTGCTGGCATCACCGTGGATCACCTCGGCCTTGAGGTCGATGCGATCCAGGTTTTCCTGCACCCGCTTGAGGCGGTGCTCGTCGGCATCGACGGCCACCACGCCAGCCAGGGCGGGTTGACGTTCAAGCAGGTGAGCTGTCTTGCCACCGGGGGCGGCGCAGGCATCCAGCACCCACTCGCCCGGTTGCGGGTCGAGCAGTCGGGCGGCCTGTTGCGCCGCGCCATCCTGTAC
>NZ_CAWNYS010000318.1:8358-34696 GCF_963878295.1 Aeromonas sp. HMWF014
CGCAAGGGCGTTCCAGCAGGATGCAATCTTCCCCTTCCTCACCGGCCACCGCATTGATGCCCACTTCGGCCATGCGGGCCAGCATCTGCTCGCGGCTCTGGCGCTGGCTGTTGTTGCGGATCCACATGGGCGGGCGCTGGTTGTTGGCCTCCATGATGAATTCCCAATCTTCGGGATAGGCCTGGCGCAGGCGCTTGGTGAGCCACTCGGGGTGGCCTAGGCGAATGCTGGGGACGCGGTCGATGCGTAGCAGAATGACTTCGGCGCTGCGCTGGAAGTTGCGCAGCACACCATTGATGAGGCCGCGCAAGGAGGTACCCTTGAGCAGCTTGACGGCGTTGACTGTTTCGGCCACGGCGGCGTGTGCCGGAATGCGGGTGTAGATGAGCTGATAGAGACCGACCAGGATCAGATAGTGGAAGATGCGGCTCTTGTTCTTGAGCGGCTTGTCCATCATCTCGTTGACCGCTGCATCGAGGCGGGGCAGCCAGCGCAGGGTGCCGTAGCAGAGTTCTTGCAGGAGGGCGCGATCGCGGGGCGCAACCTTCTCCTGGGCAGCAGGCAGAACAGCGGAGAGAGATTGACCCTGATCCAGCACCTGTTGAATAACGAGAGCGGCCTGTGCACGTGTTTTCATAATGTTACCTTAGATGCGCAAGTCGGGGCCTGGGCCCCGCTTGGTTCAATTCAATTGCGTGCCGGGTTCAAACCAGTCGCGGCGAGAGTTGAGCAGATCCGAGACGGACATGGCCTTCTTGCCGGGTGGTTGCAGGGTCAGCAGGCGCAGCACGCCCTTGCCGGTGGCAATGTCGATCCCCTGCTTGTCGGCCTTGAGCAGGGTGCCTGCGGGTTGGCCATGGTTGCTATCCACTACTTCGGCTTGCCACACCTTGATGGTTTGGCCGGCGACCTCGAACCAGCTAATGGGCCAGGGATTGAAGGCGCGGATGCAGCGCTCGATGGCAACGGCCTCCATCGACCAGTCAATGCGGGCCTCTTCCTTGGAGAGCTTCTGGGCATAGTTGGCCAGAGAATCGTCCTGCTGCTCGGCCGCCGTGTCACCGGTCGCCATTGCATTCAGGGTATCGACCAGCGCCTGCGGGCCCAGCCCGGCCAGCTTGTCGTACAGGCTGGTAGAGGTTTCGTCGGCGGCGATAGGGCAGCTCACCTTGCGGATCATGGCGCCGGTATCCAGCCCCACATCCATCTGCATGATGGTGACGCCGGTCTCGGCATCGCCCGCCCAGATGGCGCGCTGGATCGGTGCCGCGCCGCGCCAGCGCGGCAGCAGGGAGCCGTGCACGTTGATGCAACCGAGACGGGGAGTATCGAGCACCACCTTGGGCAGGATCAGACCATAGGCCACCACCACCATGAGATCGGCACCAAGAGCTGCCAGTTCGGCCTGCGCCTCTTCATTGCGCAGCGAGGCAGGTTGGTAAACCGGCAGATTGTGGGTCAGGGCCAGCTCTTTGACCGGGCTGGCAGTGAGCCTCTGACCACGGCCGGCCGGTTTGTCAGGCTGGGTATAAACGGCAACGACCTCGTGGTCGGAAGACAACAACGCCGCCAGATGACGGGCGGCGAAGTCGGGAGTACCGGCAAAAATCAGTTTCAGCTTATTCAATGGGGCAGATCCTCAGAGGATTTTGCGATCTTCACGGGCCATCTTTTCCAGCTTCTGGCGAATGCGCTGGCGCTTGAGCGGGGACAAGTAGTCCACAAACAGCTTGCCGACCAGATGATCCATCTCATGCTGTATGCAGATAGCGAGCAGATCGTCTGCTGCCAGCTCGAACGGCTTGCCGTTGCGATCCAGCGCGCGGATTTTGACCTGTTCGGCGCGTGGTACCAGAGCGCGGTGCTCGGGCACGGAGAGGCAACCCTCTTCGATGCCGGTGCTGCCGGATTGCTCGAGGATCTCGGGGTTGATCAATACCAGAGGATCTTCCCGGTTTTCAGAGACATCGATCACTATGATGCGCTGATGAATGTCGACCTGAGTGGCGGCAAGGCCTATGCCTTCCTCCGCGTACATGGTTTCGAACATATCATCTACAATGTGTTGTAACTCGGGTGTAAAGGTCTCGACAGGGGCTGCTACAGTGCGCAGACGTTCATCGGGAAAACGCAATACATCTAGAATGGCCATAGTTTTTTCTTTAGTTTCGTATAAATGCAGTCAATATTGGCGTAATTCTAGTCATTTACGCCGACAAAAAACAGCAACACTTTGCGCGCAGAAGTAACAGGGAGTGTTATGTATCTGAAGCAAACCATCCTCGCCTGCCTGCTGGCCACTCTGAGCCAGAGTGCCTTGGCCGATCAGTTGAAATTGCAAGTGGGTTATCCCGAGCGCTATACCGTTCAAAAAGGCGACATACTCCGGGATATTTTGGGCCGGGCTCTGGCAGAGACCGGGCTCTGGCACCGCCTGTGGAACGTCAATCCCCAGATTGCCAATCCGCACTGGAGCTACCCCCTGCTCGGCAAGGCGACACAGGGGGGCAAGCAGGTAGTCCACCTCTCACCCAAGAGTCGCGTCGAGAATAAGGCCAATCCGGTCCCGATGCTGCCGCTCAGCGAAATAGGTCCCTTCCTGCAAACCGACCACATTCTGGCCGATAACCAGCAAGCGAAACAGCTGCCCTATGTGCTTGGCAACAACGAGGCCCATATCGGTATGCTGGAGGGCGACACCCTCTATGTGCAGGGCTCGCTGACGCCAGGTCAGGAGTACGGCATCTATCATCCCGGTGTCGTTTATAAGGACAAGCAAACCGGCGAGCTGTTGGGGCAGGAGGCGGTCTTTGTCGGCACGGCCAGAGCCGAGGAGCGGCTGCCGGATGATCGCACCCGGGTTACCCTCAGTCACAATCAGCGAGAGGTGTATCAGGGAGACAAGGTGATGCCTTTGCCGCCACAGGAAACTCTCTCTGCCGTGTTCACCCCGAAGGCGGCGCCCGTGATTTCACCGGGTTACATAGTTGATCTGCCGAGCAAGGCCCGTGGTGGTGGCAAGTTTGATGTCGTGCTCATCAACAGAGGGCTGCGGGATCAGCTTGCCCCCGGCGATGTGCTGGAGGTCCGGCGTCCCGGCGCCACGCTGGTGAGCAAGAACGGCAAGGTGTCGTACAAGGAGTACTCTTCCCTCTACAACAAGGCCTTCTACTCGACCGGCAAGCAACCCTTGCCTTCGGAAGCTGTGGCCCGAGTCATGTTGTTCAAGGTGTATGACAAGCTGAGCTACGGTCTCATCATGCAGAGCCAGGACATGGTCAGCTCCGGCTATCAGGTCAGTAACTTCTAACGTGCCACCTCCACTCGAGCGGGTCTCGCTGTGGTTGACGCTGGATGCCGTCACCGGTATCGGCCCAGTCACTGCCGCCCGCCTGCTTGCTCACTTTGGTGGCGATATTGCAGCCCTGTTTGAGAGTGATGATGGCCATTTACGGGTGCTTGGCCTGCACTCGGCCCAGATCCGGCAGCTCAGATGGCCACTACCTTCGGTTGATCAGGGGCTACGTTGGGCCACCGAGCCTGGCAACCACCTGATCTGCCCCGATGACCCCGCCTATCCTGACTTGTTGAAAGAGATCCCTGCCGCCCCCTTGCTGCTCTACTGTCGTGGCAATCTTGCCGCCTTGTCTGTTCCACAGCTGGCGATGGTCGGTACGCGTCACCCCACCTATGCCGGCAAGGATAATGCCGCCCGCCTGTGTGCGGAACTGGTGGCGTGCGGTCTGGCGATCACCTCGGGACTCGCGCTCGGTATCGATGGTGTCTGTCATCAGCAGGCCCTGGCGACCGGAGGTGTTACACTCGCCGTACTGGGTTCCGGTCTCGACTGCCTCTACCCCAAGCGTCATCAGGGGCTGGCTGGCCAGATCCTGGCGAACGCGGGTGTGCTCATCTCCGAGCTGGCGCCGGACAAGGGGCCGCTGGCCGAACATTTCCCTCGTCGCAATCGCATCATCAGCGGACTGGCGCGAGGGACGCTAGTGGTGGAGGCGGCCGAACAGAGTGGCTCACTCATCACGGCCCGTTACGCGCTGGAGCAGGGGCGCGAGGTATTTGCCGTTCCCGGTGCGCCGCAGAATGTGCAGGCGCTGGGCTGCAACAAATTAATCCAGCAGGGGGCCAAACTTGTGTTGAGCGCGGCCGATATAGTGGAAGAGTTTCCCGGATTGGTCAGCTTGGCACGGCAACCGGCTGAATTGCCTGAGCAACGGCATAATAGCGAATTGCCTTATGCCGATTTGTTGGATAACGTAGATTATGAGACCACGAGCGTGGATACCGTCGCCGAACGGGCCCAGCTTCCTGTCGAGGTGGTATTGGGCCGGTTGGTAGAGCTGGAGCTTTCCGGCGCAGTGATGGCGGTAGCCGGTGGATACGTCAGAGCGAGGAGGGCGAATCATGTTTGATGTATTGATGTACCTTTTCGAGACCTACATCCACAGCGATGCAGATGTGATGGTCGAGCAGGATGAGCTCACCGACGAGTTGAGCCGGGCCGGTTTCGATAAAGAAGAAATCGACAAGGCGCTCGACTGGCTGGAGCGACTGGCCAACCTGCACGATAGCGAGCGGGAGGTGTACGTCACCGCCAGCGCGCAAGGCTCGATGCGTATCTATGCCCCGCAAGAGCTGACTCGCCTCAGCACCGAATGCCGTGGCTTCCTGCTCTTCCTGGAGCAGGCTCAGGTACTGAATGCCGAAACCCGCGAGATCTGCATCGAGCGCCTGCTCGAGCTGGACAAGCCGGATATCGAGCTGGATGATTTGAAGTGGGTCGTCATGATGGTGCTGTTCAACGTACCGGGCAGTGAAAATGCCTACCAGCAGATGGAAGAGCTGGTGTTTGATGAGTCAGACGGCGTCATTCACTGACAGTCCGGTGCCGCGCTGGTAGAATTCAGGCCATCTGGATTTCAAGGCGCGGCCCATGTCAAAAATCGATCATCATCTCTTTTCTGTCCACGAGCAGGCATTTGAGCGAGAGCCGTGCCCGCAGTGTGGTGCCGAGTTGCTGATCCGACAGGGCAAGCATGGCCTCTTCCTGGGCTGCTCTGCCTATCCTGCCTGTGACTATATCCGTTCCCTGACGCCATCCGGCCGCGACATCGAGAAAGTGCTTGAGGGCTCGGCCTGCCCGGATTGCGGCCAGCCGCTGGCGATCAAAAAGGGGCGTTATGGCCTGTTTGTGGGGTGCACCCAGTACCCGGCCTGCCAGCACATCGAATCCTTGCAGGAAAGCGACGATACCCAGATCCTCTGTCCTGATTGTGGCAAGGGTCATCTGGTGAGTCGCACGTCACGCTACGGCAAGCAGTTTTACTCCTGCGATGGGTATCCACATTGTAAATATGTGGTTAACGACAAGCCTATCTCTATGCCTTGTCCCGAATGTGGCTGGGGCATCATGGTGGAGAAGAAAGTAAGGGGAAATCTGAGGTGGATCTGCCCGCAAAAGAAATGCGGCCATCAAAGTGAGCAGGTATAATCCCGCCGCCGTAACCAGATTGAAACGTTTTCGGCGAACTTCAACCCCATTTGGAGTAAGGAAATTCCCACCATGAATAAACCCTTTGTTGCCGTATTGATGGGCTCTGATTCTGATTTTCCCGTGATGCAATCTACCCTTGAGATCCTCAAGTCGTTTGATATCACAGTGGAAGTTAAGGTTACCTCTGCGCACCGTACCCCGGCTGCGACTCATCAGTATGTGACCGATGCCGAAGCCCGTGGCTGCAAGGTCTTTATCTGTGCTGCCGGTCTGGCGGCTCACTTGGCCGGTGCTGTTGCCGGTATCACCACCCGTCCCGTGATTGGGGTGCCCATTGATGGAGGCCCGCTCAAGGGACTGGATGCGCTGCTCTCTACCGTGCAGATGCCGGGTGGCGTGCCAGTGGCAACCGTAGCAATCGGCAAGGCCGGTGCCAAGAACGCGGGCTATCTGGCAGCCCAGATGCTGGCAGTAGCCGATGATGAACTGGCGGCCAAGGTTCGGGCCGAACGCCAGAAGAATGCCGAAGAGGTGATGGCCAAGGATGCCGCCCTGCAGGCTCAACTCAAGTAAGTGAACGGGTGGTGCTCCGGAAGTGTCGTATTTTCTGTGCTACAGCAAAAACGTCACTTCGCCATGATCGCCGCCATATCGGTTCAACTTGCTTCCAAGTGACGAGGCGGCAGCCTGGCTGCCGCATTTTTCCTATGCCAAATGAATTTGAACAGGCGGTTGCTGCTCTCCAACAGGAAGGGGTGATCGCTTATGCGACCGAGGCCGTGTTTGGTCTGGGTTGTGATCCCGACTCCGAAGTTGCGGTGCAGCGACTGCTTACCATCAAGCAGCGTCCGGTGGAGAAGGGGTTGATCCTGATCGCTGCCGATCTGGCGCAGCTGCAAGAATATATCAATGTGAGCCAGCTCAGCGCCGAGCAGCTGGCACGGGTTGAAGCCAGCTGGCCCGGTCCCTTTACCTGGGTCATGCCTGCGAAGCCTGATACGCCCTCATGGCTGACCGGGCAGTTCGAGACCCTGGCGGTGCGCGTGACGGCTCATCCTCAGGTGCAGGCGTTGTGCCGCGCCTTTGGCAAGCCGCTGGTCTCTACCAGCGCCAACCTGACCGGCGAGGAGCCTGCTCGTCGGGTGGCCGATATCGGTGAGCGGCTGGCCAGCAAGTTGGCCTATATCCTGCCCGGTGAAGTGGGTGGTCAAGCCAACCCATCCGAGATCAAGGACGCCCGTACCGGCGCCATTATTCGCCCCTCCTGAGCGGGCGGATGCGTCATGATTTGCCATCAATTCGCTGAGCGGTGAGCTCACCGAATTGATTCAACTATAAAAATGGACAGGGCGTTCAAGATCCTGCCTGACTGGAGACAAGATGAGCAAACCGGACGTGGCCCAGGTCAAGGCCTTCCTGTTGCAGTTGCAGGACGAGATCTGCCGTGGCCTGGAGCAGGCCGATGGTACCGGGCACTTTGTGGAAGATGCCTGGTGTCGTGAGGGCGGCGGTGGTGGTCGTACCCGCGTGTTGCGCCATGGCGCCGTGATCGAACAGGGGGGCGTCAATTTTTCCCATGTCTATGGCGATGCCATGCCTGCCTCTGCGACGGCCCATAGGCCCGAGCTGGCGGGTCGCAAGTTCGAAGCCATGGGGGTGTCGCTGGTGATCCATCCACACAACCCCTATGTGCCGACCAGCCACGCCAACGTCCGTTTCTTCATTGCCGAGAAGGAAGGCGAAGAGCCCATCTGGTGGTTTGGTGGTGGTTTCGATTTGACGCCCTTCTACCCGTTTGCCGAAGATGTACAGCACTGGCACCGGGTATCGCACGACCTCTGCCAACCCTTTGGCGAGCAGGTCTACCCCGAGTTCAAATCCTGGTGCGATCGCTACTTTTTCCTCAAGCATCGCAACGAGACACGCGGCGTGGGTGGCCTCTTCTTCGATGACCTGAATCGCTGGCCGTTTGCGGATTGTTTTGCCTTCATGCAGGCGGTCGGCAAGGGCTATCTCGATGCCTACCTGCCGATTGTCGAGCGGCGCAAGGCACTGCCCTATGGCGAGCGGGAGCGGGAGTTCCAGCTCTATCGTCGCGGTCGTTATGTGGAGTTCAATCTGGTGTATGACCGAGGCACCCTGTTCGGGTTGCAGACCGGTGGACGTACCGAGTCGATCCTGATGTCGATGCCACCGCTGGCACGCTGGGAGTATGACTGGCAGCCGAAGGCGGGCAGTCCTGAGACCTTGCTCTACACCGATTACCTCACGCCGCGAGAGTGGCTGTGACCCGAGGGGCCATGACGGCCCCTTTTTATTGGCCGATATTCGGCTTGTTCCTGAGTGCGAAAACCCGTTAAATCGAAATATTGCCCTCTGATGGAACTCTTTGATGGATCGTTATCTGGTTTTTGGCCACCCGGTGCGCCACAGCAAGTCACCCTTCATTCATACCCTGTTTGCCAGGCAGACCCAGCAAGAGTTGGAATATGGGCTGGCCGAGCCCGCCGTCGACGAGTTTGCTGACACCTTGCACAGCTTCTTTGCTCAGGGTGGCAAGGGTTGCAATGTCACAGTGCCATTCAAGGAGCAGGCGTTTGCGCTGGTTGACCGCTTGAGCCCCAGGGCCAAGCGGGCGGGGGCCGTCAATACCATCAAGCTGACCGATGATGGCGTGTTGCTGGGGGACAATACAGATGGTGCCGGTCTGGTGGCTGATCTTAAGGCCCACGGCGTGATCCTGACGGGCTGCCGGATCCTGCTGCTAGGTGCGGGAGGGGCGGCTCGTGGTGCGCTGGCACCGCTGCTGGCCGAGCTGCCGAGCGAATTGGTGATAGCCAACCGCACCCACGCCAAGGCGGAGCAACTGGCGGCCGAGTTTCACGATCTGGGGGGGGTTATGGCCCAGCGCTATGAGCTGCTGGAGGGGGCATTCGATCTCATCATCAATTCCACTTCTGCCAGCCTTCAAGGAGAGCTACCGCCCCTCGCCCCCGCGCTGATCCACGCCGATATTGCCATCTACGACATGATGTATGGTGCCTCGGATACCCCCTTCATCGGCTGGGCTAGACAGCAGGGGGCTTGCCAGGTCATGGATGGGCTGGGCATGCTGGTCGAGCAGGCGGCGGAGGCCTTTACCGTGTGGCGCGGCATCCGGCCAGGGACTAAACAGGTATTGAGAGAACTCAAACGAAATCTGGGGACCCTATGAACCAAGGCATACTGTTTCCCGAACTGGCGGACTGGCAACCGCACGAACAGAGGATCCATTTTCCGGCCCAGCAGAGAGGGGCTCTGGTCGATTGCTACATCAGTCGCCGGCGTCTGGAAAAGATGGCTGGCCTCTCCCTCGTCAGGGAGGAGGACATACTACGCGCCTTCGAGAGTGTGCGCTTCGACATTGAAGACTTGGCTGAAAAACTCATTGAAGAACAAGAGTTTGCAGAAGATGGGGCCATCTATCTCTAAGTTTTTTAGAGTTTTTTCTCAAAGCAGCGGAACTTGTGTGGAATACCGCTGACTAACTAGATAGTTGAGGAAGTGCTAGCTAGTCACCTTTATAACGCCCCGGTATTCGTACTGGGGATTTTTTTATCTACATGAAAAATAGAGTGTTTTTTGTAATTTATTTTACGTGAAACTAAATTACATAAATTACTTTCACTTTCTGCTGCTTTGCTATACAGTTAGCAGCGTAGGGTACAGAGGTTAGATGTTCTATCTTTCAGACCTTTTATTTCACGTAATTGAATGTGGCTGAATAGCGACCCCGATGAGTATTCGTCGGGGTGTTTTTTTATGTATGACATTTAGAGTAAAAGCTTTAAGTTTGCCACGTATTTGTTAGAATGAAGGGGATTCTTGAGGAAAACCAGTTGTCTTTGTTCTCAAGATTTAGCTTCTTCCCCATTTTTGAGCTGATTGTTGCAGGCCGATACCGCACCAGTGGTGCCGGTCTCATTTTTATCCCCCCTCTCCCTACCATCATGTAATAAAATTTCATTTCTGTACTTATTGAGTGATGTGCCTTCTGCTCAATGGCAGAAATATGAAAACGTTGCCATGAGGATGACAAGTTGATTTCTAATGGAAATTAACTTGTCACAAAAGTGTTAAAAAGGGCTTTTATCAAATTTCTTGTGGGAGTGCATAGGCGGGTATTGAGGGTTGGCGGGACGTCATCCAACTGAAAGTTTTTCAATCAGCGGAGGGTCAACTCCGCCAATTGCAAGGAGGGAATAGCAGAATGATGAAGGAATGCATTATTCCTCTATCTGCTCTTGTTCATCACCTTCGGCGATCTCGTCTGCCCCGGCCAGATACCAGCCAGACAGGGTCTGGGCCAGTTTTTCCACCCCGATATTGTTGAGGGAGGAGAAGGCTTCTACCTGTATCTGCGGGCCCAGGTCGGCAATGGCCTGACGAACCTTGATGACCTGATTGTTGCGGGGACCCGGGCTTAGCTTGTCCGCTTTGGTCAGCAGCAGCATAACCGGCAGTTCACGGTGGGAGCTCCACTCCAGCATGTTCATGTCGGTATCTTTGAGCGGGTGACGTATGTCCATCAGGATCACCAGGCCTTTCAATGACTCACGACGCTGCAGGTATTCTGCCAGTGACTTTTGCCACTTGAGCTTCATTTCCAGCGGTACTTGTGCATAACCATAGCCCGGCAGATCGACCAGACGCTTGCCCGGTTCCAGTTCAAACAGGTTGATCAGCTGGGTGCGACCCGGGGTCTTACTGGTGCGAGCCAGGTTCTTGTGCTTGGTTAAGGTGTTCAATGCAGATGACTTACCGGCATTGGAACGGCCGGCAAACGCAATCTCGACACCCCCATCATTTGGCAGGTGACGGATGTCGGGTGCGCTGGTCACAAAATGCACCTTATTGAAATTTAGAGTTTGTGTATCCAACGTAAATTCCCCATAGAGATAGAGGGTTATAGAGTTACTTTTTTGTGAAATCGTGTAAAATGGCGTCGCTTAAACGCGTTTATTTTAACATGCCTTCAGCGGCATGGGATCTGGAAGCCTAATAACGAGAAGTTGGAACGCCATGAAGAACCTAGTCATTACTCTTGCTCTGATGGTTGGCGTAACGGGGATGGCACAAGCCAAGGGCGATGCCGCTGCGGGACAATCCAAGGCTGCCGTGTGTGCGGCTTGTCATGGACCGGACGGAAACAGCCTTGTCGATATGTACCCCAAGATTGCTGGTCAGCACGCATCATATATCAAAAAGCAATTAGTTGAACTGAAGGCTGCAGCTTCTGGCCAAATTGGTCGGGTTGCGCCCATTATGGGGCCTATGGCTCTCCCCCTGTCCGACCAGGACATGGAAGACCTTGCTGCCTACTTTTCCAGCCAGAAGGTAACACCGATTGCGGTGCCTGATGACGCTGTAGCAGCGGGTAAAGCGCTCTATATGGGTGGTGACATGAGCCGTGGTCTGGCTGCTTGTACCGCTTGTCATGGTCCACGGGGCTCGGGTGTCGAGCAGGCCAAATATCCGAGTCTGTCCGGCCAACATCCTGCTTATATCAAGGCCCAGCTCACCGCGTTTCGTGCGGCTGCCCGTGATAACGACCCGAACAGCATGATGCGGGACGTTGCCAAGAAGCTGACTGATCAGGATATAGAGGCCTTGTCCATATACGTGGCAGGCTTGCACTGATAGCGCATTATGATGCACCCCATTGATATTAACGAGGAGCTACCGGCTCCTCGTTTCTTTTTGGCCTTTAACTCCATTTGGCCAATTATTTCTCGCATTGTTGTAAGAGATCCCCCATTCATTGGTCTGGCCAGGGCTTAAACATTTTTCAATAATGTTGAGTAATTCATTAATTTCAATATGTTAAATGACAACAAGCGATTTATCTCCGTTTGAAAACGTTCTCGGTGGATTGAGTCATTTTATTAAGTTGATACAGTGGATGCATGGAGTGACCCACGGGGCGATTCACGACCGGGATGTTGTGAAGACAGGATGTCGATACGGCGGGATGCCACAGGAACAGGCAAGTGACAGGCAAGGGATTGAAATACCAGGATGGTGACTGCTCAGGAAGAGCGGGGCTGCGGGATGCAACCACCCCAGAATGACGGCCGGAGGCCATCTCCATGGGTTAAGCAAGCACACGCACATTCAGGAACGACCATTAAGGTCAGGACGACCATATACAAAGATATGATGCGCAGAGGTATCGCCACGGACAGGGTGATTTGCAGCCAGGGATGGGACTCGCATAAACATATCGAGGCAGCTTCGGCTGCCTTTTTTCTTTTGGGTCATTAACCCGATTAGCCATTCTGTGTCAAAATACCAGCAACATGCCCAGAGGATGCCGATCCTGCGGTGTTCAGACGCCAGAAATGGTCGGGTTGGTGCAGGATCCCGCTCTTGTTTCTGCTCCACTGTCCCCCGTGTCAGTATCCTCCCCGGATGGTTTCATCCCGGGAGCGGCTTCAATCCAGTTATTTGTCGGAGTCAGTCATTCATGTCGGCTAAACAACCCAATCGCAAGCCTACCGGTAAGCGCAAAGAATCAGATGCCAGTGCCCTGGAAGGCCGTGAGCGCAAACGCGCCGCCAAGCGTAAGGGCTTGAAGGCGGGCTCCCGCCAGCAGGCAGAACAGTCCAGCAACAAAAATGGCAAGCAGGCCAAGGATCCGCGTATCGGCTCCCGCAAGCCGGTCGCCCTGATAGTGGAAGAGAAGAGCGGCAAGCCGGTTGCGCCCAAGCCGGTGAGAGAGAAGAAGCTGGTGATGACGCCTGAGCAGGAGCTGGCCGCCATCGAGAATGATGATCGCCTGAACGATCTGCTGGATCGTCTCGATGCCGGCGAGACCCTGGAAGCGGCTGAGCAGACCTGGGTTGACCAGCGTGTCGATCGCTATCAGGAGCTGATGGATGAGCTTGGCATCATAGACAACGATGATGACGAAGACGACGATGGCTCCTTCGACGATGCCAGCTATGATGAGCCGAGCCAGCCAGCCTCCGAAGAGGAGCTGTGGGATCGCTTCACCCAGGTTGACTATCAGCCAGAGCCCAAGCCTGAGCCGAAGAAAAAGTGATGAGTGGATGGATGCTGGCCGCCCTGTTGGGCGGCCTGATTTTGCTGGGGCTCGCCGTGTATGCCGGTACCCTGCTGGCCCGACTCAAGCGCCAGCGTGATATGCAACGGCAGGCCATTGCGGCCCGCAATGAGCGCATTCTCGACAGCGTGCGAGTGATTGCCCATGCGGTGCGGGACGGTCAGTGCGACTATTCCGAAGGCGCCATCCGGCTGACCAATTTGCTGGATGCTTTGCAGATCAAGGGCGGCCGCGCCTTTGCCAGCGAATTTCCGGGTTTGTACGCTCTCTATGAGAAGGTGAAAGAGATGCCGACTCATGAGGCGAGACGTGCCCTCAAGCGTAATGAAGTGATGAAGATGGATCTCGAACGCAGTGGCTATGAGGCCGAGCTGGAGGCGCAGATCCTCAAGGATGTGGCCCAACTGAAGGATTTTCAGTTAAGCCGGTGAGCCGATAACAAAAAAGAGGAAGCAAGCGTGCAAGCAGAACAGATTGTGTGGGATCAGGCCCTGATCGAAAAATATAACTACAGCGGCCCGCGCTACACCTCCTATCCCACTGCGCTGGAGTTCAACGAGCGCTTCGGCTATCCGGACTTCGTCCACGCCGCAGGCCAGTATCCGGCGCGCAACCTGTCCCTCTACGTGCACATCCCCTTCTGTCACAAGCTCTGCTATTACTGCGGCTGCAACAAGGTGATCACCCGTCATCAGCACAAGGCCGATCAGTACCTCGACTATCTCGAGCAGGAGATCAAAGCGCAGGCCCCCCTGTTCAAACACCGGCTGGTGACCCAGTTGCACTGGGGCGGTGGCACGCCTACCTATCTGAACGAAGCCCAGACTCGCCGCTTGATGGCCATGTTGCGTGAGCACTTCCAGTTCGCGGATGAAGGCGAGATAAGCATCGAAGTGGACCCGCGCGAGATCGAACTCACCATGCTGGATGTGCTGCGCGAAGTGGGGTTTAACCGCATCAGCCTCGGCGTGCAGGACTTCAACAAGGCGGTGCAGGTCGCGGTCAATCGCGAGCAGGATAACGACTTCATCCGCGCAATGCTGGAGCGTGCTCGCGAACTGGGCTTTCGCTCGACCAACCTGGATCTCATCTACGGCCTGCCACACCAGAATCGCGATAGCTTCCACCACACCCTGGAAGAAGTACTCAAGACGGATCCGGCCCGCCTTTCCATCTTCAACTATGCCCATCTGCCGAGCCGTTTCGCCGCCCAGCACAAGCTGAAAGAGGAAGACATGCCAGCCCCCCGGGAGAAGCTGGCCATGCTGCAAGACACCATCGGCTTCCTCACCGGTCAGGGTTACCAGTTCATTGGCATGGATCACTTCGCCAAGCCTGATGACGAGCTGGCGGTGGCGCAGCGGGAAGGCAAGTTGCACCGCAACTTCCAGGGCTACACCACCCAGGGGGATTGTGATCTGCTGGGGCTGGGGGTCTCCTCCATCAGCATGATCGGCGATGCCTATTCCCAGAACCAAAAAGAGCTCAAAGCTTACTACGCTCAGGTTGAAGAGCTGGGCCATGCCCAGTGGAAGGGATGCTCCCTCAATCAGGACGATCTGATCCGCCGCGAGGTGATCAAGCGCCTCATTTGTGACTTTCGCCTGAACTTTGCCGCCGTCGAGCAGGCCCATGGTCTGGTCTTCAAGGAGTACTTCGCCGACGATCTCAAGCTGTTGCAGACCTTTATCGACGACGGTCTGGTACGCATGATTGACGATGGGCTGGAAGTGGTCTCCACTGGTCAGCTGCTCATTCGCAACATCTGCATGTGTTTCGATGTCTACCTGCGCAACAAGGCGCGCCAGCAGCAGTTCTCCCGCGTGATCTGAACCGGCAGCCCTGCACTGAAGATAAAAAAACCGCCGTGTTTCAGGCGGTTTTTTTTATGGGGTAAGCAAACGGTTCAAGGTTTAGCGGCTGGCGGCACGGGCGCTCAGCTCGGCTTTCTCGCTATCACTCAGGAAGGCGAGGGTCAGGCCGTTCTGCTGGGCGGTGCGGATTTCGCTCGCCGTCATGCCAGCGGCAGGGGCGGCCACTTCATATTCGTGGGGCAGGTCGATCCCTTCCACCGCCGGATCGTCGGTGTTGAGGCAGGCCAGCACGCCGGCGGCCAGGAACTGGCGGATCGGGTGTTCGGTCAGGCTCGCTACCGTGGTGGTCTGGATATTGGAGGTGAGGCAGGATTCGATGCCGATGCGGTGTTCCGCCAGGTAGGCCATCAGGGCCGGATCCGCAATCGCCTTGACGCCGTGACCGATACGCTCGGCGCCCAGCTCGCGAATGGCTTGCCACATGCTTTCGGGGCCCGCCGCTTCGCCTGCGTGTACTGTGACGTGCATGCCCGCATCACGTACCTTGCGAAAATGCTCGATGAACAGCTCGCCCGGGAAGCCCAGTTCGTCGCCGGCCAGATCGACGGCGACCAGTTTGTCGCGATAGGCCAGGCAGGCGTCCAGCTCCTTGCGGCACTGTTCGGTGCCGAAGGTGCGGCTCATGATGCCGATGAGGTTGGTCTTGATGCCGAAGTCGTGGCTGCCGGCAGCCACGCCGTCTATGATGGCTTCCACCACACCTTGTGGGTGCAGCTTGTGTGCCATCGCCATGTAGGCCGGGCTGAAGCGCAGCTCGGCATAGTCGATGCCGGCGCGCAGCAGATCTTCCACGTTCTCGTAGGCGACCCGGCGGCAGGCATCATAATCGGCCAGCACGGCCACCCCCCAGTCCAGCTTCTTCAGGAAGGCGACCAGACTCGGCTCGTTCTCGACAATTTGCACGTGAGGACGCAGCGCCTCCAGTTCATAGGCGGGCAGCGGGAGGTTGTGCTGACGTCCCAGCTCGAGGATGGTCTGCGGACGAATGTTGCCGTCCAGATGACGGTGCAGGTCGGTCAGGGGGAGAGATCTGTCAATCATGGTGGCGCCTTCTTCGAGTCGGGTTTGAAAGCCTGTCATTCTAGGCAGGGCTCTCAAAAAAGATACCCCGTTTGAAATCAAACGGGGTCTTATTGGTCAGTGATGTGCCAAGGCGTGATGGGAATCGTTTTTCCAGAGGACTCAGGAGAGGTCGAGCTCCTTCAGCTTGCGGGTCAGGGTGTTGCGACCCCAGCCGAGCAGGCGGGCGGCTTCCTGTTTGTGGCCATGGGTGTGATCCAGCGCCGTCTCCAGCATGATCCGCTCGAACTGGGGCAGGGCGTCGGCCAGGATGTCGGTCTCCCCCAGTGCCAGTTTGCTGGCGACCCAATCCTGCAACTGCTGCTGCCAGCCGCCGGACAGGGCTGGCTGGCCCGGTTCGGCCGTGCTGGTGATGGGGGTCAGCAGTTCGGCGGGTAGATCCCCTACCAGCACCTCCTGACCCGAGGCCATCACGGTCAGCCAGCGGCAAACGTTCTCCAGCTGGCGCACGTTGCCCGGCCAGGCGAGACGGCTGATGTAGGCCTGGGTATCCGGGTGCAGGCTCTTGCTCTCCACGCTCAGCTCCTTGGCCGCCCGCAGCAAAAAGTGCCGGGCCAGTTGGGGTATGTCCTCGCGGCGCTCCTTGAGGGCCGGAATGTGGATGCGAATGACGTTGAGGCGGTGGAACAGATCCTCCCGGAATTCGCCGTCGGCGACCCGTTTCTCCAGATTCTGGTGGGTGGCGGCGATGATCCGCACGTCCACCTGCACCGGTTGATGGCCACCGACCCGGTAGAATTGGCCATCGGCCAGCACCCGTAACAGGCGGGTCTGCACATCCAGCGGCATATCGCCTATCTCGTCGAGAAACAGGGTGCCGCCGTCAGCCTGCTCGAAGCGGCCGTGGCGGATGTTGTTGGCACCGGTGAAAGCCCCTTTCTCATGGCCAAACAGCTCGGATTCGATGAGATCTTTCGGGATAGCCGCCATATTGAGGGCGATGAAGTGCTTGTGGGCACGCGGGCTGTGCTTGTGCAGCGCGTGGGCGACCAGCTCCTTGCCGGTGCCGCTCTGGCCGTTGATCAGCACAGAGATGCTGGAGCGCGACAGCCGGCCTATGGCGCGGAACACCTCCTGCATCGCCGGTGCCTCGCCGATGATTTCAGGGGTGGTGGTCGTCTCCTGCGGGCGCGTCTTGCGCTTGGTTCGCTGCTCTTTCAGGTGATTCTCGGCGCGGCGCACCAGTGTCACCGCCTCGTCTATATCGAACGGCTTGGGCAGGTATTCGAAGGCGCCGCGCTGGTAGGCGTTGACCGCGCTGTCCAGATCCGAGTGGGCGGTCATGATGATGATGGGCAGATCGGCCTGGCGGCGGTGGATCTGCTCCAGCAGGCTGAGGCCGTCTATGCCTGGCATGCGGATATCGGAGATGATCACATCCGGCGAGCGCATCTCGAGCGAGCTCAGCAGGGCCTCGCCGTCGGCGAAGCTCTCGCACTCGAAGCCTTCGCTGCCGAGGGTGCGTTCCAGCACCCAGCGGATAGAACTGTCGTCATCGACGATCCACACTTTTGCTGTCATGACGTTCCCTTATTTGCGAAGCGGTAGAAAGATGGTGAATTCGGTGTGACCCGGCCAGCTGATGCAGTCGATTCGCCCCTTGTGCTGATCGATCAGGTTCTGGGCGATGGAGAGGCCGAGCCCGGTGCCCCCCTCCTTGCCGGTGATCATGGGGTAAAAGAGGGTATCGCGGATGGCATCGGGGATGCCGGGGCCGTTGTCGATGATCTTGATCTCCGCTGCCAGCCGGTAGCGCTGGCCGTGGATGGTGATCTGGAAGGCGGTGCGGGTCTTGATGCGGATAAGGCCGGTCTGATCGCCCAGCGCTTCGGCGGCGTTGCGCACTATGTTGAGAAAGGCCTGCTGCAGCTGATCCGGCTCCATCTCGAATTCCGGAATGCTGGGGTCGTAATCCCGCTCGATATGTACCGAGGGTGGCAGTTCGAGCTCAACCAGACGGCGCACCTGCTCCAGCACCGAATGGACATTGTGCATCTGGTGGTGGCCGGGACGCTGGGGGCCGAGCAGTCGGTCGACCAGTACCCGCAGCCGGTCGGCCTGTTCGATGATGATGCCGGTGTATTCACGCAAGGCCGGATCCGGCAGCTCTTTTTGCAGCAGCTGAGCCGCGCCACGCAGGCCGCCCAGCGGGTTCTTGATCTCGTGAGCCAGACCGCGCACCAGCTCCTTGGCGGCCTGTTGCTGGGCATGTTGTTGCAGCTCCTGGCTGATCTTCTTCTGTTGGTCTATCTTGCGCAGCTCCACCACCATCAGCCGTTGTTCATGGTCGGCGAGCGGGCTCACGCTCATCTCCACCAGTCTGGGTTCTCCTTCAACCACCAGGGTCACTTCGCTGTCGGTGAAGCCCTGCCCCGAGGTGAGGCATTGCTTGAGGCGCTGCAAATCGAGGGAAATGTGTTCCAGCAGATGGGGCAGCTCGATCCCGATCAGCCGGCGCTGGCTGAGGGAGAGCAGTTGTTCGGCCGCCGGGTTGACGAACTGGATGCAGAGCCGCTCATCCATCAGGATGACGGCGGTCAGCAAGTTATCGAGCAGTATCTTGGCTTGATCCGGGCGGGCTGGCACAGGTTTCTCCCTAAAACGGTGCTATACACCAGTAATGCACCAGTATGGTGCATTTAGTCTACCTGTATCGATGCACAGGATCACCCCCTGTTGGGGCGGGGGGTCACTTTTGGTGCCGGATTGAGGCTGGCTCGGTGCAGGTAGAAGGTGACTACCTTGGATTCAGCAAGGATCGTACCGTCTTTGGCCAACAACTCGAGTTGGGCCTGGTGGGCACCGCGATCCAGGTTCTCGACCCGCACGGCCAAGCCATTTTTGACTACGGGCGCCGCCTTGCCATTCAGGAGCAAGCGCACGTCATACTGGGCCGGTGCTTTCGGGCTGATCTGCCCCTGGAACACCACGTTGCCCGTGTTGTCGCGCAGCGTGCTGCCCTGTTCTGGTGAGAGCAGTTCGATCACCAGCTTGACAGCTTCCTTCTCCTTCTTGGTATCGACGCCGGTCAGGCTGTTGAAGTTCTCCACCTGCACCGAGCGCGGCGAGCTGCCAATGAGAGGGGCAACCCGCATATCCACTTCTTTGGCCTTCTGGCCGGGGGGAGGGGCATCCGTGAAGTGGGTGACGCCATTGCCATCGACCCAGGAATAGACCCTGGTCGCATCAACGCCGAACGAGGTTAGCAGCATGAGGGTGAGTATCCCTATGCCGTGCTTGTTGTTCATCCATCTCTCCTTGACGGTAATTTGCTTAATCCTATCAGAGAAAAAACCCGCCAGATGGCGGGTTTTGTCACGATTAAGCAAGCTGACCGGATTTAAACGGGCAGTCTGTTCCGATTTAGACGGAGTAGTACAGTTCGAACTCCAGCGGGTGCGGTGTCATGCGCACGCGGTCAACATCCTGTTGTTTCAGTTCCAGGTAGGAGTTGATGAAGTCATCGCTGAACACGCCGCCGCGGGTCAGGAACTCGCGATCGCTGTCCAGTGCGGCCAGCGCTTCGTCCAGAGAGCCGGCCACGGTCGGCACTTCAGCGGCCTCTTCCGGCGGCAGGTCATACAAGTTCTTGTCCATGGCATCGCCCGGATGGATCTTGTTGATGATGCCGTCCAGACCGGCCATCAGCTGTGCTGCGAACGCCAGGTACGGGTTGGCTGCCGGATCCGGGAAACGCACTTCGATACGACGAGCTTTCGGGCTCGGCACGACCGGAATACGGATGGAGGCAGAGCGGTTGCGGGCTGAGTAAGCCAGCATGACAGGGGCTTCATAACCCGGAACCAGACGCTTGTAGGAGTTGGTCGTCGGGTTGGCGAAGGCGTTGATGGCCTTGGCGTGCTTGATGATACCGCCGATGTAGTGCAGTGCCATCTCGGACAGACCGCCGTACAGGTCGCCGGCGAACAGGTTGACGCCGTTCTTGGCCAGGGACTGGTGGCAGTGCATGCCGGAGCCGTTGTCACCGAACATGGGCTTCGGCATGAAGGTGACGGTCTTGTTGTAGGCGTGGGCCACGTTGTGGATCACGTACTTCAGAACCTGTACTTCATCTGCTTTCAGCGTGAGGGTGTTGAAACGGGTCGCGATCTCGTTCTGACCGGCGGTCGCCACTTCGTGGTGGTGAGCTTCAACGACCTGGCCCATCTCTTCCAGCACCAGACACATGGCGGCGCGGATGTCTTGGGAGGAGTCAACCGGTGCAACCGGGAAGTAACCGCCTTTCACGAACGGACGGTGGCCCTTGTTGCCGTGATCGTACTCGGTACCCGAGTTCCAGGCGGCTTCTTCAGATTCGATTTTCACGAAGCTGTGGCCCATGGTGTTCGAGAAAGTGATGTTGTCGAACATGAAGAATTCCGGCTCCGGCCCGAACAGCACGGTGTCAGCGATGCCGCTGGCTTTCAGGAAATCTTCGGCACGCTTGGAGATGGAGCGGGGATCGCGGTCATAACCTTGCATGGTGGCCGGTTCCAGCACATCGCAGACGATGTTCAGGGTGGTCTCTTCGGTGAACGGATCCAGCTTGGCGGAGGCCGCATCCGGCATCAGCACCATGTCAGACTCGTTGATGCCCTTCCAGCCGCCGATGGAGGAGCCATCGAACATCTTGCCGTCTTCGAAGAAGTCTTCGTTGACCTGGTGGGAAGGGATGGATACGTGCTGCTCTTTACCTTTGGTGTCGGTAAAGCGCAGGTCAACAAACTTGACTTCGTGTTCCTGGATCAGGGCCAAAACGTTCTGGGCTGACATGCTAAGTAACCTCCGGTGTTAAAACTCTTAGGGTGAATGCGTCATCGCATTCACATAAGCCAGTATCGTGCCAAGTTTGTGACAGCTTGATTTCAGGGCATTTGCGACTATAACCCTGCCCCAAGACCCGCCATCTCAGCGCGTTACGCCTCAAAATAGTGCAACAGTGGATCGTTTTGGTGCACTAAAATGGTGCGCAGTATACGGTCAGCCCCCATCTAAGCAGGCTTTGAGCGGAAGGTCTATGATCCCGAACCCCTGTTATACGAGATTGCACTGTAATTCTGCTAGGCAGATCACAAAGGCGAGAGTACAATTAGCGCCCAATTTTACCCGGTGATTGAGGCGAGAATGTTAGAGAATTTACGCAATATTGCGATTATTGCGCACGTAGACCACGGCAAAACTACCCTGGTTGATAAGCTGCTACAGCAGTCTGGAACCCTGGACCGTACCACTGATGGTCAAGAGCGTCTGATGGATTCCAACGACCTGGAAAAGGAACGTGGTATTACCATTCTCGCCAAGAACACCGCGATCCGCTGGAAAGACTACCGTATCAACATCGTTGATACCCCGGGTCACGCTGACTTCGGTGGTGAAGTAGAGCGTGTCATGTCCATGGTCGACTCGGTGCTGCTGCTGGTTGATGCCGTTGACGGCCCGATGCCGCAGACTCGTTTCGTGACCCAGAAAGCCTTCGCCCAGGGTCTGAAGCCGATCGTGGTCATCAACAAGATCGACCGTCCGGGTGCTCGTCCTGACTGGGTAATGGATCAGGTATTTGACCTGTTTGACAACCTGGGTGCGACCGATGAGCAACTGGACTTCAAAGTTGTTTACGCTTCAGCACTGAACGGTTGGGCCACCATGGACCAAGGCGTTGAATCCGACAACATGGAACCCCTGTTCCAGGCCATCGTCGACAACGTCGAGCAGCCGAAGGGTGACCCTGCCGGTGCTTTCCAGATGCAAATCTCCCAGCTGGACTACAACTCCTACGTCGGTGTTATCGGTATCGGCCGTATCAGCCGTGGTCGCGTCAAGACCAACCAGCAAGTCACCGTCGTCGGTGCCGATGGCAAAACCCGTACTGGTAAGGTCGGTCAGGTGCTTGGCTACCTGGGTCTGTCCCGTACCGAAGTTGTTGACGCGCAAGCGGGCGACATCATCGCCATCACAGGTCTGGGCGAGCTGAAAATCTCCGACACCATCTGTGACAACGGTGCTGTTGAAGCCCTGCCGCCGCTCTCCGTTGACGAGCCGACCGTGAACATGACCTTCCAGGTCAACACCTCACCGTTCGCTGGTAAAGAAGGCAAGTTCGTGACTTCCCGCAACATCCTGGAGCGTCTGAACCAGGAGCTGGTCCACAACGTGGCCCTGCGTGTGGAAGAGACCGAAGATCCGGACAAGTTCCGCGTATCCGGTCGTGGTGAACTGCACCTCTCCATCCTGATCGAAAACATGCGTCGCGAAGGTTACGAGCTGGCAGTATCCCGTCCGGAAGTTATCCTGCGCACCGTGGATGGCGTTCTGCACGAACCGTTCGAAACCGTGACTGTCGACGTGGAAGAGATTCACCAGGGTTCCGTCATGGAGCAACTCGGCCTGCGTAAGGGCGAGATGACCAACATGACCCCGGATGGCAAGGGCCGTGTCCGTCTTGACTTCATGATCCCGAGTCGTGGCCTGATCGGCTTCCAGACCGAGTTCCTGACCATGACGTCCGGTACCGGTCTGCTGTACCACACCTTCGACCATTACGGTCCGCACAAGGGTGGCAGCATCGGTGAGCGTCAGAACGGCGTGCTGATCTCCAATGCTACCGGCAAGGCGCTGACCTTCGCCCTGTTCGGTCTGCAAGACCGTGGTCGTCTGTTCATCGGTCACGCGACCGAAGTGTACGAAGGCCAGGTGATCGGTATTCACTCCCGTTCCAACGACCTGACAGTGAACTGCCTGAAGGGCAAGCAGCTGACCAACATGCGTGCCTCCGGTACCGATGAGGCCCAGGTGCTGACTCCGCCGATCCGCATGACCCTGGAACAGGCTCTCGAGTTCATCGACAACGATGAGCTGGTAGAGATCACGCCCAAGGCCATTCGCGTACGTAAGAAACTGCTGACCGAGATGGATCGCAAGCGCGCCGGTCGTGCTTGATATCTGTTCATCGACAGACAGAGAGAGGCCTTATGGCCTCTTTTTTTATGGTCGCCCGGCGGAGCATCGCCGGTCAGTATGTCCGAACAGATCGCATCTATCCGGCCCATGGGTGGCCAAATGACCATGCAATCTGACACAATGCCAGCATGATGAAGACATTGGGAATCACGATGCAGCAGAAATTCAGTGGCCGTCTCGGTCATGCCCTCTCTTTTTTACGCCACGATGGTGGTCACTTCGCCCAGTTTGTCTGGGGCCGTTTCCAGCAGGACAGGCTGACAGTGACTGCTGGCTATCTGGCCTATGTCACTCTGCTCTCCCTGGTGCCCATGATTGCCGTGGTGTTCGGCATGATGTCCGCTTTTCCCGTGTTCCAGACCCTGAAGCAGGCGATAGAGCAGTTCGTCTATCACAACTTCGTGCCTACTGCGGGTGAAATGCTCAAGGAGTACATAGATGGCTTCGTGGCGAATGCCACCAATACCACTGCCGTTGGCATAGGTGCCCTGATCGTGGTGGCGCTGATGCTGATCTTGGCCATCGACAAGAATCTCAACTACATCTGGCGTTCGACCCAGGGCCGACCGCTGGCACAGGCGTTTGCCATGTACTGGATGATACTGACGCTGGGCCCCGTGCTCATAGGTGCCAGCATCGCCATCTCCTCTTACATTTTCTCGCTGCGGCTGTTTGGGGCGGAGAGTCTGTTTGGTATCGGCTACCTGCTGCTGGGGTGGTTACCGTTCCTCTTCTCTGTGCTCACCTTCCTGCTGGTGTATACGGTGGTGCCCAACTGCAAGGTGCGGCTGATACACGCCTTCATCGGTGCCTTGGTGGCCGCAATCCTGTTCGAGTTGGCCAAGCGCGGATTTGCCATCTACATCACGAACTTCCCCTCCTATCAGGCTATCTATGGCGCTCTCGCGACCATTCCGATCCTGTTTGTTTGGGTCTATCTCAGCTGGCTGGTGGTCTTGCTTGGTGCGGAAACTACCGCCTGTCTCGGTGAATATGAGCGGCCGGCTTCAGAAGAGTTAGCTTGAGCCTTGTTGTTGGCATCGGCGACCATGCTGTTTGTCTGGGCCTATGTGTATTGCCTCAGCTGGCTGGTGGTCTTGCTTGGCGCGGAAACTACCGCCTGCCTCGGTGAATATGAGCGGCCAGCCTCAGAAGAGCTGGCTTGAGCCATCGCTTTGCCCGCTGCTTTATTGATAGCATCGACGACCGCCCCCGTTAGCAAGACGGAGGCGGTCGTTCTGTTTTGAGAGGAGAGGGATGTGATTGCATTGATCCAGCGGGTTTCCGAGGCCAGCGTGACAGTGGAGGGGGTCATCACCGGCGCCATAGCCAATGGTCTGCTGGTGCTGCTCGGGGTGGAGCAGGGGGATGATGAGGCCAGTGTCGACAAGCTGCTGCACAAGGTGAGCGGCTACCGGGTTTTCAGTGACGAGAATGGCAAGATGAACCTCAATGTGAGCCAGGCTGGCGGCAGCCTGCTGGTGGTCTCCCAGTTCACCCTGGCGGCGGATACCAAAAAAGGCATGAGACCCGGCTTCTCCGGCGGCGCCCATCCAGCCGAGGCCGAGCGGCTATACGACTACTTCGTGGCGCAGGCAAAAGCCAGCGGCATGCCGACCGAGACCGGTCGTTTTGCCGCCGACATGAAGGTGGCGCTGCTCAACGATGGCCCTGTGACCTTCTGGTTACAGGTCTGAAAGGGGGCGTCAGCCGCCATCACCGGGAGCCTCGTGTCTAGGCGACGTGGCGCGGAACTGTGTGCAGGATCACGTTGATGTAGCCGGGCACGGGGTGTGCCTGGGTGGGGCCAATCCACTCCTCGACCAACATGAGTGCCTGCTCCAGTTCCTTGTGGGTGCGTGGCAGCAGGTTGATGATGAGGGGACCGCGCAGACGGGCGGCCAGGGTCTGATAGAGCGGAGGCTGGAACAGCAGCAGGGGGTTGCCATCCTGGCTGAACAGGTCGAGCAGCGCGAAGTCATAGGTGTCGTCGTGGGCCAGCAGAAAGGCGAGGGCATCGGCGTGGTGCAGGTGCAACGCTCGGTCAGCGGGTTCCGTCGGGTGGCGGAAGAATGCCTGAAACAGGGTCAGCACCTCTTCATCCAGATCCACGCAGTCGTGCCGTGCCTCCGGCCAGCGAGCCCCCAGATGGCGGGTCAGATCGCCACCACCCAATCCCAGCTCCAGCACCCGGCTTGCGGTGGCGGGCAGCAGGTCTGCGATGCACTGCTGATGGGGCAGGCAGAGTGCGGCAGGTGCGGCGAGTGACATGGCCGATTGCACCACGCCGTCGATCTCCAGCCAGCGGTGATGGGCATTTTCCAGAATGGAGAGGCGCCGTTCCGGCTTGGCGCTCAGGTGCAATAAGTGGTCGGCTTGGTACGCTTGCAGATTGAAGTCCATGAATTTGCACGGCAAGATGGTTTTCGACCAGTGTAACTCAAGGATAGAACTATGTACCGGGTGGTCACTCCCCAGACGGCAGCCGAGCGGGACACTTACTACCAGCTGCGCTGGGAGGCATTGGTGCGCAAGCCCTTCAATCTGTCCGTCGGCGCTAACTCAAGGATCGCTTTATGTACCGGGTAGTCACTCCTCAAACGGCAGCAGAGCTGGACGCTTACTACCAGCTGCGCTGGGAGGCATTGGTGCGCAAGCCCTTCAATCTGTCCGTCGGCGCTAACTCAAGGATCGCTTTATGTACCGGGTAGTCACTCCTCAAACGGCAGCCGAGCTGGACGCTTACTACCAGCTGCGCTGGGAACTGCTGCGTAAACCCTTCAATCTGCCCGTTGGTTCCGAACGGGATGAATACGATACTGTCGCCATCCACCGCCTGATGCTGGCGCCTGACGGCACACCGATCGCCGTCGGCCGGCTGTTTGTCGGTGGCGACGAGGCCCAGATCCGTTTTATGGCGCTGCGCCCCGAGTTTCGCGGTCAGGGGCTGGGGGCTCGCATGGTGGCAGATCTCGAACAGCTGGCCCGTAGCGAGAAAGTGAAGCGGCTGGTGATGAACGCCCGCCAGGAGGCGGTGGAGTTTTATTGCAAGTGCGGCTTCCTCGAGGTGGGGGAAGGGCCCGTCTCTTTCGGCCGCATTCCGCACCGTCAGATGATCAAGTCCCTCAGCCCCTTGCAGACCATCCAGTACCGCCCCGAGTGGTGTCAGGATCTCACGACCCGCTGGGCGCGGGGCATTCCCATCAGCGAGAAGATGGGGGTACACATCACCCACTACGACGGCCAGACGTTCCATCTCAAGGCCAATCTGGCGGCCAACCTCAATGTGCACGACACCATGTTTGCCGGCAGCAGCTACAGCCAGTGTGTGCTGGCGGGCTGGGGGCTCATCTGGTTGCAGCTCAAGGAGGCGGGGCTGGTGGGGGATACTGTGCTGGCGGAGGGCAACATCAAGTATTACCGCCCGGTCAACGAGGAGCCGGAAGCACGGGTGGCCCGTGAAGGAATGCCTGCCGTGCTGGCGCCGCTCAAGGCGGGAGAGTCGGCCAAATTCAGCCTCAAGATCAAGCTGTTCAGTGGTGACAAGCTGGCAGCCGAGTTCCTCGGCCACTACGTGGTGCAGCCCATCAAACGACCCGGTCAGCAGACCTGACGCTTTTTCTCTCGCAAGATTGCAACAAGGCCTCATGATGAGGCCTTGTTCATTTTACGGCTCGCTGGCCGACGTGGGCGCGTTGGCGGGCTGTGCTGGTCGCCAGAGCGGGCTGTTGCGTCCCTGGGCCGGATAGCGCACTCCTACCTCCCAGCCACAGGATGTCTGCTTGGCCGGGAACTCCCAGCTCAGCTCAGGGG